>CAVDQJ010000072.1:0-12885 GCA_963611005.1 bacterium
GTTTTTGATGATGAAAAAGAAGTGGAAAAAGCTAGGAAATATTTTGAAGAAGCTAAAAATTTTTATGTTTCTACAAATTATGTTAAGCAAAAGAAAAAGATATATGATTCCTTACTTAAAAGAGGATTTGATGTAGAAATCATATTGAATTTGTTATCAAGTTTAAAAATTAATAAAGATAAAGAATTAAAAATATTATCAAAAGATTATAATAAAATTAAAGAAAAATATTCTAAAAAATTTGATGGATACGAACTTAATAATAAGATTGTTAATGCATTAATTTCAAAAGGATATAGTTATAGTGATATTAGTGAATTGATTAATAGCGAGGAGAAAAGATAGTTATGATTAAAGATTTTAAAATAGATGATTATATTAATGGTAATTGTTATATAGTTAAAGATCCAAAAGAGATAACTTTACCAACTGGATCTAAATTATTTAATGCAACTATTCAAGATAATAGTGGAAGTATTGATGTTAAAACTTTTACATATAATTCTAAATATCTAGAAGCTTTTAAAAGTGGCAATATTTTACAAATTTATGGTAAAGTAAAAGAAAATAAAGGTAGATTATATGTTGATTTAGAAACATATGTTACTGCTGAAGAAGGAACTTATTCTTTAGAAGATTTAATAATGGTATCTCCTAAAAATTTTGATGAAATGAAAGAAGAATTAAAAAAATATATTAGTTCTATTAAAAATGAAGATCTTCATGCTATAACTAAAAAAATAATTTCAGATAATTATAAAAAATATTTAGATTATCCTGCTGCTGTTAGAAATCACCATGAATTCATGCATGGTTTATTACATCATTCATTATCGATGTGTCATTTAATCGATGGTATTATTTCAAATTATGAAGATATTGATAGAGATTTATTAATAGCTGGTGCTTTACTTCATGATATGGGAAAAATTATTGAATTTAGCGGAGTAGTAGCAACTCATTATACAACTGAAGGAAATTTATTAGGACACCTTTTAATTGGAGTAGAACTTGTTGATAGAGCAAGTATAGAATTAAATATCCATAGTGAAAAAGTATTGTTATTAAAACATTTAATCGCTTCTCATCATGGTAAACAAGAATTTGGTGCGATTACACTTCCTTCAACTAAAGAAGCTGTTATTTTATCAATGGTAGATGATTTAGATGCTAAAATGATGGCTATTGAAAAAGCATTATCTACAACTGAAAAAGGAACATTCTCTGATAGAATATTCCCTTTAGATAATAGACCTTTTTATAAAGAATAAATTAAAAAAACTATATAAAATCCTACATATTTTTAAATTTATCTAAGACTACAGTTAATTCATATTCTGGTTTATTTTCTTTCATCTCGAGTTTAAATCCATCTGTTGATTCATATCTAGGAATTACATGGACATGGAAATGTTTAATTGTTTGACCAGCTGCTTCATAGCAATTTGATAAAATATTAACACCTTTAGCACCTAATTCTTTAATTTGGACTTGTCCAATTCTTTGAGCGACGTCCATAACTTTATGCATAATTTCTTTTGGTGTGCTTAAAAAAGTTTCGTAGTGTTCTTTAGCGATAACTAAAGTATGACCATATGTTACAGGATTTACATCAAGAAATGCTAAAACATCATCATCTTCATAAATTTTATAGCTTGGAATTATTCCATCACTGATCTTACAAAATATACATGAACTATCAAATTTCATATATTAAACCTCCAAAAATATAATATAAAAAGAGTCTTTCGACTCTTTTATTATACAATTTATTTCTTGATTTATTAATCGAAAAGATCTGCAAAGTTTTCTTTGAAATAATCGTATACTTTTTGATCAAAGTAAACTATTTCAGATTGTTTGATGTAATATTCAAGAGCATCAGTTGTAAATGTTGATCCACTAGCAAGTGTATAACCAGCTCTTCTAGCGATTTTTTCAATTGCTGACATATCGCTATTTGTTGAACTCTTAGTGATGATAGTAGAAGCAACACAATCATAAACTGCTACAATGTAATATTTTCCATCATTTTCCCAAATGATTGAATCATATTCGTTTGTAGTGCTATATGTATCTCTTTTTAAGAATGATACACCACCAGCATTAAATTGTTTTAAATATTGTTTATCAATTGCTGTTGTAGATTTTGAAGCTTCTTGAATTTCTCTAACAATACCAAATGAGAATAATTTTGATGTTAAATCACTTGGAAGTGATGAGAAATCAGATTTTGTACCCCATTTTGTAGTTACATAATTTTCTGCAGCTAATGAGTCAACTTTAATTTTTAAACCTTCATCTGGATCATAACTCTTTGAGTTGATTGATGTAAATGAAGAATATAAACTTGAATCATTTGAAGATGGGTTTGTTGTTAATTTAGAATAATCATTAATAATTGAAGCATATTTACTTCCTTTATAATATGAATAATGATCTAAAGCTTCTCCACAAATATATGTACCTGCATCAGTGAAGTTTTCGTTAGGACATTTATTTGTTAATTCACCAAATGTTGCATCAGCGATATCTTTAGCTGTTCCTTCTAAGACATTTAATCCAGGAAGTTCTTCATAGTTGATACCTTTCCATGCATCACTAGCGATAGTAAAGTCAACTGTGCTACCTGTAAATGTGCTTAAATATTTATCAGCGTAATTTAATAATAATGATTTAGCTTTTTTATCATCATTATCGCTGATTTCGATATATGCAATCTTTCTTTGTTGAGTAATACCGATAGTAGGATATTGATTTTCAACAATATATTCTTCAACTAATAAGTTTGTTTGAATAGTTGGCATAATTGTTGCGTTAATATAATCGACATATCTATATAAATGAAGTAATTGATATTCTCCAGAATAGATATTTCTAATACCTTCATCAGTGATTCCGTTATATTTATCATCAACAAGAATAGCATATGAATAATCTTCTAATTCGCTACCATCTGCTAATCTAGTAGTATCTGTGCTGTAGTATTGTTGAACATCATCGTATGAATATGATGGGTTAACATAAAGTTTGCTGATATTTTCATCGCTTTCTTCTCCACCATCTTTTGTATTGATAGGGTAAAGTTGACTTGCAACGTTTCTAGCGAATAATGTTTCATAGTATTTATTGTCTTTTTCATATGTTCCTGTAATCCAGTTAGTATAGATATAAGACATTGTTTCGCTAAATGCTAAGTTACAAATATATTCAATACGTTCATTGTATTTATCTAATTTTGATGAATCGAATGAACTTTCGAATGTAACAGCAATTCCTGTATCTTCCCAGTTCCAATAAGCTTTATGAGATTTAATAAAATTAGATTTAGCTTCAGTATTAGCAGTTGACCAATATGTGTTGCTATCAATCTTTAAATCAACATAGTAATTTTCGTTAGCTTTATCGTAACGGAATTCATATTTTCCTAAATAGTTTTCAGAAAGTTGTTCGTTGAACATTTCTTTAATGCTGCTTGCATATGAAGAATCTTGATAAATTGTATTAAAGATTGTTGCAAGTGTATTACCGTCAACAGCAACTTGTGCGCTTGTTAATGGTTCTGAACCGTTATTAATTCTTGCTCTTGCTGTTTCTCCACAACTTGCTAATGCAACGACTGAAAGAGTTAAAGCTGTTAATTTAATTAATTTATTTTTCATATCTTTATTTCCTCCAATTATTTAGTAGTAGTTGAGTAGTAACAGTATCCGCCTTTTTGATAAGCTTCATCTGTTCCAGCATCTTTAAATTTAAGAGCACATGTATATGGTATTAAACCATATTCTCTAGCATAAGTTTGATCTGATAATGTTGTAGCATATTCATCCCAAGAAGTATTTAAGTTTTCTCTATTTGTTTGAGATGATGAATTTTCAAGACTCTTTGTATATGTATTAACTAATTTCTTAGCTGTTTCATTTTTAGCTTCGATATCTGATGCACCAGCTAACCATTTAAATTCATTTAAGCTCTTGATTGAATCTTCTGCAATATAAGAATTTGAACTTACTTCAGTTGTAATAGTAGAACTTACAAGTGAATCATATTTAGATGGAGTAGTATAAACTTCACTATTAATGAATGTTTTCTTTGGATAGTATTTTCCATCAGTTCCTTCATATTGTGGGAATTCACCTTCAAATGAACCATTATCAACGTTGTAATAAGGTTTTCCATCTGAATTATAACCTTCTTGGTAGATAGGGCTCTTTGGTGCGTAATATTCATTAATGTTAACTGTGTAGCTACCGTTATCTGCATTTAAATCATCAACTGTGATTGTGTTTGTTAATGTACCATCACTAGCAACAAAGTCTAAATAATCTCTTTCAATAGTGATTAAATGGATACCACCACTTGATGTAGCATTAACTACAAGAATAATTGGATTTCCTTTTTCATCACATAATACAGATTTTCCTAATCCATCAATATATTGGAATTTAGAAGCTTCGTTTGAACTTGATTCAAAATATGGAGTTGTATCGTTAGTATATCTTCCATCTGCATCTAAATCAGAATAAATACCTTCTCCGTTATCTGAATTTTTGAAATTTGTATTTGTTGGTTCAGATGTATCACATTTTTCGTTAACTATGAATGAAACGTTATGAACGTTGAAATATTTATTAAAGACGATGTTTCTTGGATAATAACTTTCGTTTCCTTCGTTAACTTTTTTACCATTAACGCTTTCAACATCTCTATATTCATATAACTTTTCTACAGCTTCATAAGGAATATAATTTGCGCCGATATTTTCAACTGTTTCTTTAGCTTCAGATGTACCACCAAATCCTATATAACTATCATTTTGTGCTTCGATAAAGTCTTCATATTTACCTTTAGTTTCTTGATTTAAGATAGCTTCATAAGTATATAAACCAAGTTTAAATTCGTTAACAAAACTTGTTTTTGTACCCATCATATAAACACCATTTCTTTCTGTGCTTCCTGAATCGTCTGATTCATCGTGAGCGATAGAACCGAATGTGTTAGTATCAGCATTAGTAGAAACTAATCTTTCAAAAACACGGTGTAATTTTGTGACTTGATCACTTGTAATTTTACTTGAAGTAAAGTTATCAGATGTATCACCAGCTTTAACAAGGATATGTCTTACAGCGTATGGCATATTTACATTTAAATATCCAAATTCACCCCAAAGTTGATTGTATTTCTTTTGGTTTTCTAAATCAGAAGCATCAACTTTATCTTTATTCCATTCGTTAAATTGATCAGTGAATTCTGATGTAACTTTTTCTTTCATGATTTTTAATTCTTCATCAGCATAAAGTAATTTTTCATTTTCTTCATCTGATAATGAATCATCATAATAAGAGAGAGTAGCAAGATAGTCTGACCATTTTTGGTTATTTTTATCAGCTTCCTTCTTTAAGTTAGCAATCTTTGTTTTTGTGTTTGTTGTTATTTCGTCTTTGTATTTATTTAAAACACCACCAGATTGGAAAGCAACTCTTACTGCGACATCATATATAGCATCGTAATATGCTTTAGCGTGATCTTTTGGGCTTGTTTTTAAATATCTTTCATAAACATCTTGAGCATTAATTGTGACTTGTTTAGTTTCACCTGAACTAGTAGTTACTTTATAGCTAAGTACTAAATCGTCTTTTGATGTAATGTTACAACTTGCAACACTCATTACGGTTAATGCACTTAAACCAAATACCATACCCATTTTAAATTTCTTCATAAATAAATATTCCTTTCGTTATAGAATGCGATTTATATTTTATACTAAAGTATAAATTAAAACAACTAAAAAAACACAATTATTAATAATATATTAATAAGAGGGCAAAAATGTGGTAAAAATAGTGGTTAGATATGTCTAACTTAAAAAATATAATTATATTCTTTGCGTAGTGAATGATTTTGATATATTATTTACAAGAAAGAAGATTATTATGAGTGTTTTAAAGATTAAAAACTTACATGTTAGTGTAGAGAATAAAGAAATTTTAAAAGGTGTTAATTTAACCATTAATAGTGGTGAAATTGTCGGTTTACTTGGACCTAATGGAAATGGTAAATCTACTTTATTTGCAGCTATTATGGGTAATCCTAAATATGTTGTTACAGAAGGAGAAATTTTACTTGATGATAAAGATATTTTATCTTTATCTGTAGACGAAAGAAGTAAAGCTGGTGTATTTTTAGGTTTCCAAAATCCTGTTGAAATTCCTGGAGTTATTTCAGCTGATTTTTATAAAGCTGCTTTAAATGCTAGAAGTGATAAAAAAGTTAGTTTATATAAGTTTTATAAATCTTTAGAAGAAGATTGTAAGAGTGTTGAATTACCTTTTGAATTTGTTAACAGAGGTTTAAATGATGGATTTAGTGGTGGAGAAAGAAAAAGAAACGAAATGCTTCAAATGAAATTATTAAATCCTAAATTTGCTATGTTAGACGAAATAGATAGTGGTCTTGATATTGATGCGATTAATTTGGTTGGAAAATCGATCTGCGAACAAAAAGAAGCTGGAACTGGATTTATTGTTATTTCTCACTATGCTAGATTATTTGACTTAATTAAACCAGATAGAATTTGTATTTTAGTTGATGGAAAGATTGTTCTTGAAGGTGATTCAAGTTTAGTTAAAAAGATTGATAAAGAAGGCTATGAATGGCTTAAAAAAGATTTGAATGTTGAATTTAAAAAAGATGAATCAATGAATAAAGTTAGTATTGGTTCATGTGCCACAAAAGAAGTTTTAAAGAATGGAAAATAATATAAAAGAAGTAAGAAATCATATAGTTTTTGATAAAGATGGTGATGAAAAAATCGTTTTAAATAATGAAATTAATTGCCAATCTTTTTGCGTTAAGAAAAATAGAATTGTTACTTTATATTTAAATGTTTTAAATTCAAGTGATATCGAAATTGATATAGAGGAAAATAGTTTATTAAAGCTATTAATTATTGTAGATGGACAAAATAACAATATTAATTTAAATGTTAATTGTAAAAAAGAGGCGACATTTCAATGTGTTTTCGGAGATTTTACCAATAGTAATACAACATTTAATTCGAAAGTTGATCTTGCTGGTGAAGAAAGTAAGGGTGAAGTTATTTTTTCAGCAGTTAGTAATGAAAGATATAAAAAACATTATGTTTGTAATTTCAATCATTTAAATGTTAAAACAGAATCAAATTTAAAATCATTTGGTGTTAGTTTAAAAAATAGTGAAATTTCAATTAAAGGTGATTCCTTTATTCCTAAATATGCAATTAAATCAAAGGCAAGTCAAGATGCTAAAATTATTTTGTTTGATAAAGAAAGTAGAGGAATCGCTTCACCTATTTTAAAAATTGAATGTGATGATATTAAGGCAAATCACGCTTGTTCGATTGGTTCGATTAATGAAGATCATTTATATTATTTAATGAGTAGAGGATTAGATATTGAAACTGTAAGAAAATTAATAGTATTAGGATATATTACTCCAATCAAAAATTATTTTAATGATGATGTCAAAGAATATATAGATACATTTATAGGGAGAACTTTTTAATATGTTTGATGTAGAAAAAATAAGAAAAGATTTTCCAATGTTGAATAAAAAAACTCAACAAGGGCATGAATTAATTTATTTAGATAATGCTGCTACAACTTTTAAACCTCAAAGTGTTATTGATGCATGTAGTGAATATTATTTAAATGAAAATGCAAATTCTCATAGAGGAGACTATGATTTAGCTTTTAAAGTTGATAAAAGAGTTGATGAAGTAAGAGAAAAAGTAGCTAAATTTATAAATTCTAATAAAGAAGAAGTAGTTTTTACTAGTGGTACTAGTATGAGTTTAAATATGATCGCTTTTGGTTATGGTTTTAAATTCTTAAAAGAAGATGATGAGATATTATTAACAGAAGCTGAACATGCTAGTAATGTTTTACCTTGGTTTAAAGTTTCTGAATTAACCAAAGCTAAAATTAGATATATTCCTTTAACAGAAGAAGGAAAATTAACAGTAGAAAATTTTAAAAAAGTTATTAATGAACATACAAAAGTTGTTTCTATAGCTTTAATTACTAATGTTTTAGGTTTTATTACTCCAGTTAAAGAAATATGTGAAATAGCACATAAATATGGTGCAATTGTAGTTTGTGATGGCGCACAATCTGTTCCTCATATGGCTACAGATGTTAAAGATTTAGATTGTGATTTCTTAACATTTAGCGGACATAAAATGGTTGGACCTACAGGAATTGGTATTTTATATGGTAAATTTAATTTACTAAAAATAATGGATCCGTTAATGAGTGGCGGTGGAGATAATGCTCGTTTTGATATGTGTGGAAATGTTGCATTTTTAGCTCCTCCTGCAAAGTTTGAAGCAGGTACATTAAATTTAGAAGGAATTTATGGACTTGGTGCTGCTATTGATTATTTAACTAATTTAGGAATGGATAATATATTTAATTATGAAAAAGAATTAAGAGATTATGCTATTTCTAAACTAAAAACATTAGATAATTTAACTATTTATAATGAAAATGCTGATTCAGGTATTATCACTATAAATGTTAAAGGTGTTTTCCCTCAAGATGAAGCAAGTTATCTTAATAGTAAGGGGATTTGCGTTAGAAGTGGAGAACATTGTGCTAAATTATTAAAAGATTTATTACATACTGTTGGAACTGTAAGAATATCATTATATTTTTACAATACATTTAAAGAAGTTGATGCTTTATATGAAGCTTTAAAAAAAGGAGGTGATTTTCTAGATGCCTATTTCTCTTGATCCGCAAATGATGCGTGAAATAATAATGGACCATTACAATAGCCCATTACATAAAAAAACACCTGAAAATCCTAACTCTTTTTTAAATATTCGTATGGATTCAGATAGTTGTATAGATGACATTACATTATATTTAAAAGTAGAAAATGATGTAATTGTTGAAACATATTTTGATGGAGTTGCTTGTGCAATTTCTACTTCAAGTACAGATATTTTATGCGATCTATGTTTAGGAAAAAATAAAAAAGATGCTTTATATATTCTTGAACAATATAAAAATATGATTTATGAAAAAGAATTTGATGATTCAGTATTAGATGAAGCATTAGTTTTTGTAAATACTCATAAACAAGCTGCAAGAATTAAATGTGCAACTATTGGTTGTAATGGTTTAGAAGAATTACTTGATGAGGAACATCACCATGAAAAATAATATTAATTTAGATGAAAAATATAAATATGATTTTAAAGATGATGTAAAGTCTATTAAAGATACTGGTAAAGGTTTATCCGAAGATGTAATTCGTTCTATTTCAGCTGCAAAAAATGAACCAGAATGGATGTTAAAATTTAGATTAGATGCTTATAAAACTTTTTTAAAGATGCCTTATCCTAAATTTGGACCTGATACAACTAAATTAGATTTTAATTCTTATACATATTTTACTCGTTATGTTCAAGGTGAAAAACAAAGTTGGGATAATGTTCCTGAAACTATTAAAAATACATTTAATAAATTAGGTATTCCTGAAGCTGAACAAAAATATTTATCTGGAGCAGCTACTCAATATGAATCTGAAATGGTATATCATAATATGCTTAAAGAAGTTGAAGAAAAGGGTGTTATTTTTCTTTCAACAGATATGGCTTTAAAGTTATATCCAGATTTATTTAAAAAATATTTTGCTACTGTTGTTCATACAAATGATAACAAATATTCTGCTTTAAATAGTGCTTGTTGGAGCGGCGGATCTTTTATTTATGTTCCTAAAAATGTTAAATTAGATAAGCCTTTACAATCTTATTTTAGAATTAACAATCAAAAAACAGGACAATTTGAAAGAACTTTAATTATATGTGATGAAGGAAGTGATGTACATTATGTAGAAGGTTGTACAGCTCCTATTTATAGTGAAGATAGTTTACATGCTGCAGTTGTTGAAATTGTAATATTAAAAGGTGCTAAATGCAGATATTCAACAGTTCAAAACTGGTCTAATAATATCGTTAATTTAGTTACAAAAAGAGCAGTTTGTTATGAAAACGCTACTATGGAATGGATTGATGGAAATATCGGTAGTCAAATTAATATGAAATATCCAGGTACAATTTTACGTGGAGAAGGCGCAAGAGGCGTATGTATTTCAATTGCTGTTGCTAAAGGTGGTCAATTCCAAGATGCAGGTGCTAGAATGATTCATGAAGCTAAAAATACATCAAGTCAAATTATTTCAAAATCTATTGTTAGAGGTGGAGGAATTTGTAATTATAGAGGCACTGCAAGAATTATGAAGAATGCTACAAATTCTAAAACACATATTGAATGTGACACTTTAATTCTTGATGATATTTCAAAATCAGATACAATTCCTACAAATGAATGTTTCAATAATTCAAGCTTTTTAGAACACGAAGCTACAGTTAGTAAAATTAATGAAGAACAATTATTTTACTTAATGAGTAGAGGAATTAGTAAAAAAGATGCTATTCAAATGATTATTATGGGATTTATTGAACCATTTTCAAAAGAATTACCTATGGAATATGCGGTTGAACTTAATCAACTTATTAAGCTTGATATGGAAGGAAGCGTTGGTTAGTTATGTTAGATATAAATTATGATTATGATTTAATTGTTGTCGGTGGAGGCCATGCTGGAGTTGAGGCTTGTCTTGCTGGAGCTAATTTAAATAAAAAGACATTATTAATTACTTTAAATATTAATATGATTTCTAATATGCCTTGTAATACTTCAATCGGAGGCAGTGCTAAAGGTATAGTTGTTAGAGAAATCGATGCACTCGGTGGATATATGGGTAAAGCTGCAGATGTTGATTATCTTCAAATGAAGATGTTAAATACTGCAAAAGGTCCTGGAGTTAGATGTTTAAGAGCTCAAGAAGATAAGAAAAGATATCCTAAAATCGTTCAAGAACATTTAAAACAACAAAAGAATTTAACATTGCTTGAAAGTGAAGTTAAAGGAATTTTATTTAATGAAAATGAAATATATGGTGTAATTCTTCCTGATGATAAAAAAATAACAGCAAAAGCTGTAGTTTTATCAACTGGAACTTATATGAATAGTGAAATTTTAGTTGGTCATAATAAAACAAGTGGAGGACCTGATGGAGAGAATCCTAGCATTGGATTAAGTGATTATTTAAGAGATAAAATGGGTTTTAGTTTACAAAGACTTAAGACAGGAACTCCTCAAAGAATCGCTAAAGAATCTATAGATTTTTCAAAAGGAGAAATTCAATTAGGAAATGTTGAAGATCAAGGATTTAGTTATGAATCTACAGAATTTAAAAAAATAGAAAATCAAGAACCTTGTTATTTGATTTATACAACTCCTGAAACACATAAAATTATAAATGATCATCTTTTAGAAAGTGCGATGTATGGTGGAATTGTTAAAGGAATTGGTCCAAGATATTGTCCATCTATTGAAGATAAATTAGTTAGATTTAAAGATAAACCAAGACATCAATTGTTCTTAGAACCAGAAAGCTATGATACAAATAGTATTTATTTACAAGGTTTTTCTACATCAATGCCTAAAAACGTTCAAGATGAAATGGTTCATTCTTTACCAGGACTTGAAAATGCCGTTATTTTAAAATATGCATATGCGATTGAATATGATGCATTTGATTCTTTTGAGTATGATATTTCTTTAATGACAAAAAAATATAAAGGATTATTTATCGCTGGACAAATTTGTGGTACTAGTGGTTATGAAGAAGCTGCTGCATTAGGTTTAATATCAGGTATAAATGCTAGTAGATATATCGATAATTTATCTCCATTAGTTTTAAAAAGAGATGAAGCATATATTGGTGTTATGATAGATGATTTAGTTACAAAAGGTACTAAAGAACCATATAGATTATTATCTAGTAGAGCTGAATATAGATTATTATTAAGAAGCGATAATGCTGATATGAGATTAACTGAAATTGGTCATAATATCGGTTTAATTAAAGATGAAAGATATAATAAATTTGTAGAAAAGAAAAATAAAATTGAACAAGTTTTATTTATTTTAAAGTCTACATATTTAGGTGAAACAAGTAAGATTAATGATCACTTAAAAGATTATGGTTATGAAAAATTAACTAGTGGTGTTTTAGCTAGTGATATTTTAAAAAGGAATGGGATAACATATAGTTTTTTAAAACAATTTATTAATATACCTGATGATTTAGCATTGGATAAAAACGGTGAAGAAGAAGTAGAAATAATGGCTAAATATGAAGGATATATTGAAGGAGAAAGAAAAGAAGTTATTAAGTTTAATAAACTTGAAAATATTTCTTTACCTACAAATGTAGATTATTCTTTAATTGATGGATTAGCTCTTGAAGCTAGACAAAAATTAAATAAAGTAAAACCTATCAATATTGGTCAAGCTAGTAGAATTAGTGGTGTAAATCCTAGTGATATTGCAATTTTAGTAATGAATGTAAAGAATAAAAAATTATGTTAAGTTTAGAAGATATTAAAAACAACGAAAAATTAAATAAATATAAAGATTTAGTTTTAGAAACTAATAAGTTTTTAAATTTAACTGCAATTACAGATGATGAAGAATTTTATATTAAACATTTTTATGATTCTTTACTTGTGATGGATTATTTTGATTTTGAAAATAAAACTGTTATGGATTTAGGATCTGGAGCAGGATTTCCTGGCATTCCTTTAGCAATTTTATTACCTAATACAACATTTTATTTAGTTGAACCTACTACAAAAAGAGCTAATTTTTTAAAAAAAGTAAAAGATGAACTTAATTTAAATAATGTAATTGTTGTTAATAAAAGAGCTGAAGAATTACCATTAAATTTTAAATCTTTTTTTGATTTTATAGTTAATAGAGCTGTTAGTGC
>CAVDQJ010000073.1:0-20427 GCA_963611005.1 bacterium
GTATTAAAATATTGCATAAGTATGAGAAAAAAAGTTATTTTAATTTGCACTGAATGCTTATCAAGAAATTATACAACCACTAAGAAAGTTGAGACTTCTAGTGAACGTTTAAGTTTGAACAAATTTTGTCCAACTTGTAACAAGCATACTATTCATAAAGAGAGCAAGTAGGAGGGTGATATGAAAAAGAATCCAATAAACTATTTTAAAGGTGTTGGTCGTGAAGCTAAAAGAGTTAAATGGCCTAAAAAAGATGAATTATTACCAGCTATTGCTGTCGTTATTTGTATTATGGTTTTTACTGCAGCATTTTTATCTTTAGAAGATTTAGCTGCTAACAAAATTATCGAATTACTTAAACAAGCTTTTGCAAATTTATAGGAGAGAGTTATGGCTGAAAATATTGAAAAACAATGGTATATCGTAACCACTTATAGTGGTAACGAACAAAAAGCTAAAGAAAATATCATTAGAAGAATCGAATCTATGAATCTTCAAGATTATGTCTTTAGAGTTATTGTTGCTGAAGAAGAAGAAGTAGAATACGACAAAAAGACAAATCAACCTAAGATGGTTAAAAACAAAGAAACTGGTGAAATGGTTCAAAAAACTAAAATTAATAACCTTTTCCCTGGATACGTTTTTGTTGAAATGATCATGACTGATGAAAGCTGGTTCATGGTTAGAAATACACCATTAGTTACAGGTATTGCTGGATCAGCAGGTGGTGGTCAAAAACCAGCTCCAGTCCCTCCAAAACAAATGGAATCTGTCCTTAAGATGATGGGTTATGTCGATAATTCTATGTACGATAGATATCATGTCGGTGATAACATTAAAATCATTCATGGTACATTTGAAGGTACTGAAGGAACTATTGTCAATATCGATAAAGATTCTGGTCAAGTTAAAATTGATGCAATTTTCTTTGGAAGACATACAGATGTTACTGTTGATTTCTCAGAAATCGTCATCGATAACTAGTATTATTTAAATATTTAAAATTATTTTAAAAAACTCCTTGCAATAGAGGGGTTTTTTATATATAATTATCACGCGTATTGTGCGAGTGCACGTACTTGTGGGAGAAGAGGCGAACTACTTCGCACCACAAACTATTGTGAAAGGAGAATTTCAAAATGGCAAAAAAAGTCGCAAAAGTTGTCAAAATGGAACTTCCTGGTGGAGAAGCTAAACCAGGACCAAAACTTGCTAGTGCAGGTGTTGTCATGCCTAAGTTCTGTACAGAATTTAACGCAAAGACTGCTGACAGAAAGGGACAAGTAGTCCCAGTTATTATCACAGCTTATGAAGATAAGACATTCGATATGGAGATTAAAACATCCCCAGTCACAGGTTTATTATTAAAAGCTGCTGGTATTTCAAAAGGTGCTTCTAACCAAAAAACTACAGTTGGTTCAGTTACAAAAGCACAAATCAAGGAAATTGCAGAATACAAACTTCCTGATTTAAACACAGAAGATGTAGAACAAGCAATGAAAATCATTGAAGGAAGTGCTCGTAATATGGGCATTAAAGTCGTTGACTAATAGGAGAGTGAAGTATGAAGAAATATGGTAAAAAATATCAAGCAGCTCTTAAATTAATCGATGCTACTAAAGTCTATTCAATTGAAGAAGCTTGTAAATTAGTTAAACAAACATCTACAGTTAAATTTGATTCATCAGTTGATATTTCATTCAATTTAAATATCAATACAAAACAAGCTGATCAACAAATCAGAGGAACAGTTGTTCTTCCTGGTGGAACTGGTAAAGATGTTAAAGTCTTAGTATTAACAAACACAAAGGCTAAAGAAGCTACTGAAGCTAAAGCTGATTATGTCGGTGGTAAAGAATTACTCGATAAAATCGTTAGCGAAAAATGGTTCGATTTCGATGTTATCTGCGCTACACCAGATATGATGGGTGAAATTGGTAAAGCAGGTAGAGTTCTTGGTCCTAAAGGCTTAATGCCAAACCCAAAAACTGGAACAGTCGGTATGGATGTAGCTAAAATGGTTACAGAATTAAAAGCTGGTAAAGTTGAATACCGTGCTGATAAAGATGGAAATATCAACTTAGCTGTTGGTAAAGTTTCATTCGATGATGATAAGTTAATCGAAAACGTTACAACTATCATCAAACAAATATTAAAAGTTAGACCTCAAACAGTTAAAGGTAACTATGTTAATACTTGTAAGATCCATACAACAATGGGTCCATCAATTAGTGTTGATTTCAACATCTAATTGAACAAATTAGTTTAGAAGGCAGAATATACCATAGACAGTAACGGACGATTGGATAGTCTTAATAATGTTACCGAGGTTAGTTAATAGATCCTCATTACTGTATATTTAGCCTCAAAATATATTAGGAGGTAAATCAATGAACAAAGACGTCTTAAAGGAAAAAGAGTCCATTGTAAATGAAGTCAAAGATTTAGTTTCTGGTAGTGAAGCTGTTGTAGTCTGCGAATATCGTGGATTATCAGTCAAATCAATGAGTGAATTAAGAAAAACATTAAAAGGCAACGAAGCTAAAGCTAATGTTTACAAAAACACACTTGTTGCTAGAGCTACAGAAGACAAAAAAGATTTTGATGCTTATTTAGAAGGACCAAACTTATTCGTATTTTGTAAAGATGCTACTAACGGAAGCTTAAAGAACTTAGCTAAATTCGCTAAGAAAAATGAAGCTTTAGTTATTAAGGGCGGATTAGTTGATGGAGAAGTTAAAGATGCTGATTACATCAAAACTCTTGCAAGCTTACCATCAAAAGAAGGAATGCTTTCTATGTTACTCAGTGTACTTCAAGCACCACTTAGAAACTTAGCATACAGCGTTTCACAAATTGCAGAGAAACAAAATTAATTGCTTAATTACGGAGGATTAAAAACATGGCAAAAATTAATACAGAAGAATTTATCGCTTCTTTAAAAGAAATGACAGTCGTCGAACTTAACGAATTAGTTAAGGCTATTGAAACAGAATTTGGAGTTACAGCTGCTGCTCCAGTCGCTGGTGGAGCTGCTGCTCCAGCAGAAGAAGAAGCTGCTAAAGGACCATCAGAAGTTACATTAACTTTAAAAGGTTGCGGAATGAACAAAGTTGCAGTCATCAAAGCTGTCCAAGCTATCACAGGTTTAGGACTTATGGATGCTAAAAAACTTGTTGATGCTGCTCCAAGTGTCATTAAAGAAAAGATTTCACCAGTTGAAGCTGAAGAACACAAGAAAGCTCTTGTCGCAGCTGGTGCTGATGTCGAAGTTAAATAATTAACTTAGCATTACTAAAACCTGCTCTTTATCTATTAAGGGCAGGTTTTTGCCTATTTAGAAAGTATTATGAATCACTACTTTATTAACGATCCAAACGATAAAAACGAATATAGAAATATATCTTTTATATTTAATGGAAAAGAGATTAGTTTAGTCACTGATCGAAATACTTTCTCAAATAGAAGATTAGATCCAGGTACTTCTATATTGATGAAGGTACTTGCAAGTAATGATCTAAAAGGAAGTTTTCTTGATTTAGGTTGTGGATATGGTCCAATCGGTATAACACTAAAGATAATTAATCCTATGTTAAAAGTTACGATGTCTGACATCAATTCTAGATGTATAGAATGTAGTAATATAAATAAGGATAAATATAATCTTGATGTAGAAACCATTGTATCTGATTCATTTACTAATATTGATAAAACTTTCGACATCATTAGTTTAAATTCACCGATATCTTGTGGAAAAGAAATTATTTACAAGATGTATCAAGGCGCAAAGGAGCATTTAAATAGTGGTGGGTGTTTCTATATAGTTATTAGAAAAGATAAAGGCGCTTTATCTCATATGAAATATCTTTCTTCTTTATTTCAAAACGTTAGCGTTATATATAAAGAAAAAGGATATTACGTTATATTAGCTAAGTAGAGACTAATTAAAAAGGAGCATTCAATGAAAAATTATAGAGATTATCCAAAAATTAATAATGATCGTATTAATTTCTCTAAAATAAGTGGTACATTACCACTCCCATATTTAGTTGAGATTCAAACAGATTCTTACAATAAATTCTTAAATGAAGGAATCGAAGAAGTTTTAAAAGATGTTTTCCCTATTGAAAACTACAATAAGACTTTAACAATCGATTATGTTTCACATAAATTAGGTGAATGTGAACATTCATTCTTAGAGTGTAAAGAAAAGGATTTAACTTATTCTAAACCTCTTCACGTCACATTTAGATTAGCTGATAAAGTTACTGGTATTATCACCGAACAAGAAATCTTTATGGGCAATATACCTCTTATGAGTGATAGTGGTACATTCGTTATCAACGGAAAAGAAAGAGTTATTGTTTCACAAATCGTAAGATCTCCAGGAGCATATTTATCCAAGACATTTGATAACAAACTTGGTAAAAATGTATATAACGCAGATTTAATTCCAGGTCGTGGTACATGGCTTGAATTTGAAAGTGATATCAAAAATTTACTTTGGGTAAGAATTGATAGACAAAGAAAAATGCCTGCATCAGTTTTACTTAAAGCTATCGGACTTGAAAAAGACGAAGTTATTAAAGATTTATTCGGTGAAAGAGAATCACTTGCTTTAACATTAGAAAAAGATAAAGATATCACAACATCTTCAAAAGCTTTAAAAGAAATCTTTAGAAAATTAAAACCAGGCGAACCTATTACTGAAAATGGTGTTGTCAGTTTCTTAGTTCAAAAATTCTTTGACAATAAAAGATATGATTTAGGTCCTGCTGGAAGATTTAAATATAACAATAAATTAGGTATCTACAATAGATTAGTTGATAGATATTTAGCTGAAGATTTAATTTCTAGTGAAGGTGAAGTAGCTTATTCAAAAGGCGATTTATTAACAAAAGAAATCGTCGAAAAATTAAAAGATGAAGAATTCTTTGAAAAAGGTGCTCATCAATTTGATTTAACAGATCATATGAATTTAGCTTTACTCAAAGAAATGGCTTCAGTAAATTCTGATAATCCAGAAGACATCGAAAGAACATATGTCAATATGGTTAAAGTTTACGCTGATGAATCAAAATCAGTCGTTTCTAATATTATCGGAACAGATTTAAATTCAACATTACCAAGAATTTCATTAAGTGATATTCTTGCTATTTTCTCATATTTCATGAATTTAATGGATGGATTTGGTGATACAGATGATATCGATCACTTATCCAATAGACGTATTAGATGTATTGGTGAACTTATTCAAACTCAATTTAGAATCGGTTTAACAAAGATTACTAAAAATACAGATAAGAAGATTTCAGTTACTGCAGCTTCTGAAGGAAAAGAATTTACAGTTAAAAACTTAATTTCTATTAAACCTTTAACAAGTGCAATCAATGAATTCTTTGCAAGTTCTCAATTATCACAATTCATGGATCAAACAAACCCATTAGCTGAACTCGCTAACAAGAGAAGAATTTCAGCTTTAGGTCCAGGTGGTTTAAAACGTGATAGAGCTTCTATGGAAGTCCGTGACGTCCACTTTACTCATTATGGACGTATTTGTCCTATTGAAACACCTGAAGGTCAAAACATCGGTTTAATCAACAATTTAGCTACATATGCTAAAGTTGATAAATATGGATTTATCGAAACTCCATATAGACCAGTTGATAAAGCTACAGGTAAGATTCTTGAAGAAGCAGTTTATCTTTCTGCAGATGATGAAAATGATCACATCATCGCTCAAGCTACTAAAGAAGATATCGAAAACGGATATCTTAAAGGTGAAAAAGTTGTCGCAAGATTTAATGGTCAAAACGTTTTAGCAAATAGAGAAGATGTCGATTTTGTCGATGAATCTCCAATGCAAATCGTTTCAGTTGCTGCAGCTTGTATTCCTTTCCTTGAAAACGATGATAATACTCGTGCTTTGATGGGTGCTAACATGCAACGTCAAGCATTACCTTTACTTAGACCACACGCTCCATTTGTTGGAACTGGTTTAGAAAATCCAATCGCTAGAGATAGTGGATTAGCAGTTGTTGCTGCAAATGATGGTGTTGTTACATACTCAGATTCAGTTGAAATCAAAGTTCAAGAAGCTGATGGATTAAGAACATATTCACTTCAAAAATTTAAAGGTAGTAACCAAGGAACATGTATCAATCAAAAGAGCATTGTTCACAAAGGTGATCACGTTAAAAAAGGTCAAGTTATCGCTGATGGTCCAAGTATGGACAATGGTGATTTAGCATTAGGTCAAAATGTTGTTGTCGCATTCATGACTTGGGATGGTTACAACTACGAAGACGCTGTCATCATGAGTGATAGACTTGTAAAAGATGATGTTTACACAACAATTCATATTGAATCATATGATGTTGAATGTAGAGATACAAAAAATGGTGAAGAAACAATCACCGCAGATGTTCCAAATATGTCTCAAGACAAAATTGCTCACTTAGATAGTAGAGGTATTGTCATTCCAGGAACAGATGTTAAAGAAGGAGATATTTTAGTCGGTAAAGTAACTCCAAAAGGTCAAACTGAACCTACTCCAGATCAAAGATTATTAGATGCTATCTTTGGTGATAAATCAAAAGATGGTAAAGATTCAAGTTTAAGAGTTCCTCATGGAGGAGCTGGAACTGTCTTAGATGTCAAGATTTTCACTCGTGAAAATGGTGATGAATTAGACGCTGGAGTCAATGAAAAAATCAGAGTTTATATCGTTCAAAAACGTAAGATCTCTGAAGGTGATAAGATGTCAGGTAGACACGGTAATAAAGGTGTCATCTCACGTATTGTCCCACAACAAGATATGCCATTTATGGAAGATGGTACTCCAGTTGATATCTTGTTAAACCCTCAAGGTGTTCCTAGCCGTATGAACATCGGACAAATTCTTGAAGTTCATTTAGGTATGGCTTGTAAAAAACTTGGCGGATTAAAGATTGCTACTCCAGTTTTTGATGGAATCGATATGGATGAAATCAAATCATTAATGGATGAAGCAAAAATCCCAAGCGATGGAAAATATACACTTTATGATGGAAGAACCGGTGAAAGATTTGATGATCGTATCAATGTCGGTGTTATGTATATGATTAAACTTGTTCACATGGTTGATGATAAATTACATGCTCGTGCTTCAGGACCTTACTCAATGGTTACACAACAACCATTAGGTGGTAAAGCACAAAACGGTGGTCAAAGATTTGGTGAAATGGAAGTCTGGGCACTCGAAGCTTATGGTGCTGCTTATACACTTCAAGAAATGATGACAATCAAATCTGATGATCGTGTTGGTAGAAAGAGAGCTTATGAAGCAATTTATAAGAGTAAACCTTTACCAAAACCTTCAATTCCAGAAGCATTTAAAGTCTTAACAAAAGAATTAATGGGTCTTGGACTTGATGTTGAGTTAATCAACAAAGAAGGCAAAGTAATCGATATGGATGCTCTTGCTAGACAAGCACAAAAAGAAGAACATCGTAGTATGAAAGCAATTTATGATAATCCAAATCATGAAGAAGAAGTTAATGCTAAGGCAATTGAAGAATCATCAGATGATGAAGAAACTCTTGTCGAAAGTATTAATTAATTGTGGAGGTAACGAAAATGTTTGATGTAAACGATTTAGCTAGTATTAAAGTTGGACTTGCTTCTCCTGAAAAGATCAGAGAATGGTCTCATGGGGAAGTAACAAAACCTGAAACAATTAACTATAGAAGCCAAAAACCTGAAATGGATGGTTTATTCTGTGAAAAGATTTTTGGTCCTAGCAAAGACTATGAATGTCATTGTGGAAAATATAAAAAGATTCGTTATCAAGGCGTAGTTTGCGAAAAATGTGGTGTTGAAGTTATCGCAAAAGACGTTAGAAGAGAAAGAATGGGACATATTGAACTCGCTTCACCATGTTCTCATATTTGGTATTTAAAAGGTATTCCTTCAAGAATGGGATTAATCCTTGATGTTAATGCTAAACAACTTGAAGAAATTATTTATTTCAGTGCTCATATCTGTTTAAATCCAGGAACAAGTAAAGTCTTAAAGAAGAAAGACTTCCTTGATGATATTACAGGTAGAGAAAAATTTACAGCTGCAATTATTTCTATTTTAGAAAATATTGAAGATAAAGAATCTAGCGATTATGTCTATGGAAGTAGATTATTAGCTAGACTTCAAAATCCAGCTGAAACATTTTCATTCTTAGAATGTGCTCAATATATCACAGATAAGACAGGCGCAGAATTCGGTGAAGGTGCTGAAGCTATTAAAAAATTATTAGCTGATGTTAATCTTGAAGAAGAATTTAACTCTGTTAATGATCAAATTAAAGGTAGCAGTGGTCAAAAGTTAATCAAATTAACAAAGAGACTTGAAGCAATCGATGCATTTATCAAATCAGGAAATAAACCTGAATGGATGATTCTTGATGCTTTACCTGTTATACCTCCAGATCTTAGACCTATGCTTCAACTTGAAGGCGGAAGATTTGCTGCAAGTGATGCAAACGATTTATATAGACGTATTATTTCTCGTAACAATCGTTTAAAGAGATTAATCGATATGAACGCTCCAGATGTTATTTTAAATAACGAAAAGAGAATGCTTCAAGAAGCTGTCGATGCTTTAATCGATAATGGTAGAAGAAATGGTAAACCAGTTACTGGTCCTAAAGGTAGACCTTATAAATCATTATCTGCTACATTAAAAGGTAAGCAAGGTAGATTTAGACAAAACTTATTAGGTAAACGTGTTGACTATTCAGGACGTTCAGTTATCGCAATTGGTCCATCATTAAGAATGTATCAATGTGGATTACCTAGAGAAATGGCTATTAACTTATTAAGACCATTTATCGCTGCTTTACTTCTTAAAGAAGGAAAATGTTCATTACATAAACAAGCAGATAAGAAGATCGATGCTCGTGATGCTGATGTTTACGATGCAGTTGAAAAGATTATTTCTCAACATCCAGTCTTACTTAACCGTGCTCCTACACTTCATAGACTTGGTATTCAAGCATTCCAACCAATTCTTGTTGAAGGAAGAGCTATAAGACTTCACCCACTTGTTTGTACAGGATTTAACGCTGACTTCGATGGTGACCAAATGGCAGTCCATGTTCCTCTTGGAAAAGCTGCTCAAGAAGAAGCTGTCGATTTAATGCTTGCAAGCAATAACATTCTTGCTCCAAAAGATGGTAAACCTATCGTCACTCCTGGACAAGATATTCTTATTGGTAACTACTATTTAACAATGGAAGCTAACCAAGAAGATTTTGCTAAAAAAGCTGCAAAATACGAAAAAGTTGGTGATATAAGAGAAGCTGAAAAATTCAAAGAATTCGCTAAACTTGAAGGTAAAGTATTTAAAGATATGGACGAAGTTGTTAAAGTCTATGAAGAAGGACTTATCAACATCCATACTCGTATCGCTTTACGTGGATCAAGCATGAAGAAAAAATGCTTTAGCGAAAAGATGATGAATTCATATTTAATCACAACAGTTGGTAAAGTTATCTTTAACTTTGCTTTCCCTAGTGATTTCCCATATATCAATAGTAACTCAAGAGCTAACTTAGTTAACGATTTAGATGAATATTTTGTACCAAAAGGAACAAATATTAAAGAATATATCGCTAATTTACCAGTTAGACTTCCTATTGGTAAAAAAGATATCACAGCTATTATTGATGCTGTATATCATAAATATGGAACAGAAAAAACAAGTGCTGTTCTTGATAAGATTAAAGACCAAGGATATAAATATTCAACTATAAGTGGATTAACTGTCGCTTTAAGTGATATTAATGTCGTTGATACAAAACAAGCTTTAGTTGAAGAAGCTGATATCAAAGTTAAAAAGGTTGAAGAATTATTTGAAGATGGTTTCTTAACAAACGAAGAAAGACATAAACAAGTAGTTAGCATTTGGAGCGAAGCTACTGAACAAGTCAAAAAAGATGTTAAGAACAAATTATCAAGTGATACAAGAAACCCACTTTACATCATGTGGAACTCTGGAGCTCGTGGTAGTGACTCTAACTTCCAACAACTTATGGGTATGAGAGGACTTATGGGTTCAACAAGTGGTGATGTTATTGAAATCCCTGTCAAATCATGTTTCCGTGAAGGTTTAAACGTCGCAGAATTCTTCACTGGTACTCACGGTGCTAGAAAAGGTGGTGCTGATACTGCTTTAAAAACTGCTGACTCTGGTTATTTAACACGTAGACTTGTCGATGTTTCTCAAGACGTTATCGTTAGAGAAGAAGATTGTCATACAGATCATGGTACTATTGTCGAAGCAATTATGGTTCCAGGCAAAAAAGATCCATTAGTTAAACTTAGCGCAAGATTAACTGGTAGATTTGCATGTCACGATATCATTGATCCAAATAGTGGTGAAGTTATCATTAAAGGTAATCAATTAATCACTGAAGAAATTGCAAAACATATCGAAGAAGTCGGTATTACAAAAGTTGAAGTAAGATCATTATTCGGTTGTGAAACTAAAGATGGTGTCTGTCAACATTGTTATGGTACTAACTTAGCAAGTGGTAAACCAGTTAGTATTGGTGAAGCTGTAGGTATTATGGCTGCTCAATCAATCGGTGAACCTGGTACTCAATTAACTATGAGAACTTTCCACTCTGGTGGTGTTGCTACTAGCGAAGATATCACTCAAGGTTTACCTAGAGTTCAAGAATTATTTGAAGCTAGAAACCCTAAAGGTGAAGCTTTAATTAGTGAAATTGAAGGTACTGTTGATAATATCGTTGAAAAAGATGGTAAATATACAATCTTTGTTAAAAACGATCTTGAAACTAAAGAATATGAATCTAACTTTGGTGCTAGACTTAGCGTTAAAGAAGGAGATCATGTTACAAATGGTGGAAAACTTACTGAAGGTGCTATTTCTCCTAAGAAATTACTTGAATGTAGTGATTCTAGTAAAGTTGAAGCTTATATCGTTGAAGAAGTTCAAAAAGTTTACCAAGACCAAGGTATTAATATCTCAGATAAACATATCGAAGTCATTGTTAAACAAATGTTAAGAAAAGTCGTTGTTATCGATGGAGGAGATACAGATCTTATCCCAGGTACAAGAATTTCTATCATTGAATTTACTAATGTAAATAAGGATGCTTTAATAAATGGAAAACGTCCAGCTGCTGCTAGACCATTAATTCTTGGTATTACAAAAGCTGCTCTTGAAACTGAATCATTCTTATCTGCTGCATCATTCCAAGAAACAACACGTGTTCTTACAGATGCTGCAATTAAAGGTAAAACAGATACTCTTCACGGTTTAAAAGAAAATGTCATCACTGGTAAATTAATTCCAGCTGGTAGAGGATTACTCTCACAAGTTGAAAGAAATGCAATTGTTGATGAATTTGATGTTTCTACACGAATCAGTCAAGTCAATAAACAATATATCGGTGTTCATGATGTCGACTACGATGTAGTTGTAGAAGATAAAGAAGTCGAAAAGATGCAATCTTTACCTACAGAAAGAACTGCTGAAGAAGAAAAAGCTACAGCAAGTTATAAATCTGAATCTTTAACAAACGAAGAAGTTTTCGCTGAAGAAGATAAATAATTAAAATAAATTAAGCAGTTATTTGATTGAATAAATTGGATAACTGCTTTTTATTTTTAAATTTTTTTCTATTTTAATTAAAACTTAACGTTTAATATGTTAAAATTAATAAGATGGAAAATAAAGAAATTAAAACTAGAAGTGAACTTTATAAAGATTATAGAAAAGAGATTTCTACAACTTTGTTTTCTACAAATAAAGACGAAGTAAAAAATAAAAAAGAAGAAGTTAAAGAAGAAAGAACACAAGAAAAAAGTGAAGTTAATTTACTTTATAAATCTTATGTTAATAAAAAAAGAAGAAATAAGATTCTTTATATTTCTATTTCTATTTTAGTTAGTTTACTTCTTGTTGGTTTAATTATATTTTTATTTATAAGGTATTTATAGTATGAAACATGTTTCAATTGCAATCGACGGTCCAAGTGCTAGTGGTAAATCTACCATAGCTAAATTATTAGCAAAAAAATTAAATTTTATTTATATCGATACTGGTGCTACTTATAGAGCATTTACTTTAGCTTGCTTAAAAAGAGGAATTAACTGCGAAGATGAAGAAGCTTCAGAATCTTTAATCAACAAAATTAAGATAGGATTTAATGCTGAAAATCATGTTACACTCGATGGAGTTGATGTAGAAAAAGAAATTAGAGATAATGCAGTTGCTAATAATGTTAGTTATATTGCAAGTTATAAAAATATAAGATTGTTTTTAGTTGATTGTCAAAGAGAATTTGCTAAAAACAATGATGTTATTATGGATGGAAGAGATATTGGAACATATGTTCTTCCTGATGCTACTTTTAAATTTTATCAAGTAGCAGATGTTAATGAAAGAGCTATTAGAAGATATAAAGAAAACTTAGAAAAAGGCATTGAAACAAGTTTAGAAGCATGTCTTGAAAATTTAAATAAAAGAGATTATATCGATTCACATAGATCATTTTGTCCTCTTAGACCTGCTGAAGATAGTATAGAAATTAATACGACAAATCTTTCTATTGAAGAAGTTTTAGATTTAATTCTTTTAATTATGAAAGAAAAAGGATTTAAATATGAGTAAAGGTTATTCTTTATTAGCTATTGTTGGTTCTCCTAGTGTAGGAAAATCAACTATTTTTAATAGAATTATTGGTGAAAAGAAGTCTATTATCGAAGAAACAAGAGGTGTTACTCGCGATAGAATATATGGCGATGCTGAATGGCTTGGAAAACATTTTAAATGCGTTGATACAGGTGGTATTGAACTTGCTAACGCTCCTTTTCAAGAATCTATTAGAATGCAAGCTGAAATCGCAATTAATGAAGCTAATGTTATTTTATTTGTAGTAGATGGTAAAATCGGTTTAACTGATGATGATAAATTAGTAGCTAGAATGTTATATAAATCTAAAAAACCTGTTATTTTAGCTGTTAATAAAATCGATAACAAAGAAACTGTTAATAATATTTATGAATTTTATTCTTTAGGTTTAGGTGATCCTATTGCAACTAGTGGAGTTCATGGTATTGGAATTGGTGATATTTTAGATAAAGTAGTAAATTATATCGATACAAAAGAAGAAAAAGATGGATATAACGGAATTTGTTTTTCTTTAATTGGTAGACCAAATGTTGGTAAATCAAGTATGTATAATTGCTTAGTTAATGAAAATAGAAGTATTGTTTCTTCAATTGAAGGAACAACTAGAGATGCAATTGATACACATATTGTTAGAGATGGACAAGATTATTATATTATCGATACAGCTGGTTTAAAAAAACGTGGAAAAATATATGAATCTATTGATAAATATGCTGCATTACGTTCTTTAAGAGCTATTGAAAAAAGTGATGTTGTCTTATTATTATTAGATATCAATGAAGGTATTAAAGAACAAGATAAACACGTTGTAGGTTATGCAATCGAAGAAAAGAAAGCTATCATTATTGTTTGCAATAAATATGATTTAATCAAAAAAGATAATGATACGATGAACAATTTTATTAAAGATATAAGAAAAGAATTTAAATTTTTAGATTATGCTCCTATTATTTTTACAAGTGCTGTTACTAAATTAAGAGTTAATGAATTATTTAATATGATTAATAAAGTATATGAATCATATACTTATGAAATTAAAACAAGTGTTTTAAATAAAATCATGGAAGAAGCTCAAGCGATGAATGAATCACCAGATTTTAATGGTGGTAGAGTTAAGATTTATTATGCTCAACAAGTTGCTAGTAAACCTTTAACAATAGCTTTATTTGTTAATGATCCTAACTTTATGCATTTCTCTTATTTAAGATATATTGAAAATAAAATAAGAGATTCTTTTGAACTAGTTGGATCACCAATTGTTTTATTATTAAGAAAAAGAAAATGAGAATAGTAGTTTTAGGAAGCGGAGCTTATGCTTTAGCTTTAAGTGATGTATTAGCTAATAATGGTAATGAAGTTTTAGTGTATTCAAGAAAAGAAGAAGCTAAAGAAGAAATTAATACTAAACATACAAATAGTAAATATATACCTGATTTAACTGTTAATAAAAATATTATTGCTTCTACTAATTTAAAAGAATTAATTGAAGAAAATGATACATTTTTATTATGTGTTCCATCTACTAGTGTATCTAGTTTATTAAACCAAATAAAAGAATATATAAATAAACCTATTAATATTATAAATGCTACAAAAGGATTAGATCCTAATAATAAATTAACTATACAAAGTATTATTAAAAAAGAAATAGATAATAAATATATAAAATCTTTAGTATCTATTTTAGGACCTGGATTTGCTAAAGAAATCATTCAAAAAAATTTAACTTGTGTTTGTAGTGTTTCTTCATCTATTGATGATGCTAGATTTGTTCAAAAATTATTCTCTAATGATTATTTTAGAGTATATACATGTTTAGATGTAATAGGAGCAGAATTATATTCTTCGATTAAAAATGCTATTGCTATAGCTAGTGGAATAGTATCAGGATTAGGGTATAAAGAAAATAGTAAAGCTTGTTTAATTACAAGAGGTTTAAAAGAGATGAGAATTATTGGTAAATCTTTTAATGCTTTAGATACTACATTTTATGGATTAACTGGAATGGGAGATTTAATATTAACTTGTTCGAGTTCTACATCTAGAAATTTTAAAGCAGGTTATAAAATAGGACTTGATGATAGTAGTGAAGATTTTTTAAAAACTAATAAAGAAACTGTAGAAGGATTAGCAACTATATTAACATTAAAAGAAATAATAGATGAAAAACATTTAGATTTACCTATTATTTCTAGTTTATATGAAGTCATATATAACAATAAAAAACCATCAATATTAATAAAAGAATTGATGAAAAGACCTTTAAAAGACGAAGATTAAAATTTTATAAAAACGCAAAAAATATCAATTTTTTGAAGAATTTTCCCTAATTTTTTGAAAAAAATGAGAAAAAATCGATGTTTTTTACATTTTTTATTGAATATTCTAAAATAATAAGTTATATTTTAATTAAATAAAGGAGTCATATATGAATAAATTAGATCTTGTAAACGCAGTTTCTGAAGCTTGCAGTTTAAGCAAAAAAGATGCTGAAAGTGCAGTTAATGCAGTTATCGCTGAAATTAGCAAATCTTTAGAAAATGGTGAAGAAGTTAAACTCTCTGGATTTGGAACTTTCTTAGTTAAAGAAAGAAAAGAAAGAGTTGGAACTGTTCCTGGAACAAGTGAAAAAATCACAATTCCTGCAACAAAAACAGTTGGCTTCAAACCTTCTAAGAACTTAAAAGAAGCTGTTAAATAATTAATTTATCTAATTAAATTATTGACTAAAAAACCTAAAGTAAAATTTAGGTTTTTTGTTTGTAAATTTTTGTTGAAATAATATTTATATTTTGTTATTATTTATGAGCAATTTAAGAAAGGTGGTAAGAGTATGTCAAAAGTAGTATTAAGAGAAAACGAAACATTAGATGAAGCACTTCGTAGATTTAAAAGACAAGTTAACAAAGCTGGTACCATCCAAGAATGTCGTAAAAGAGAATTCTATTTAAAGAAGAATTTAAAAAGAAAAATCAAAAGCGAAAACGCTAGAAAAAAATATAGATAATTTATATTTTATAGGTCCTAGAGATAGGGCCTTTTCTAATCAAAAAATAACTTATCTATATAACTATCTAAATAAATTTATTAATAATTAAAAAAGTATTTGAAACTTGTATTTAGTTATGGTAATATATTGCAGGTTGAAAAAACTTTTTTTATTAGGTGTATT
The DNA here is from genome assembly GCA_963611005.1 of bacterium. Lineage (GTDB taxonomy): Bacteria > Bacillota_I > Bacilli_A > RFN20 > CAG-826 > Onthovivens. The sequence continues at coordinate 15,869 of CAVDQJ010000073.1, forward strand.
TTGATACACCAGGAAATGTGAATATGAAAGGAGAACAAAGATGCCAACTATTAATCAATTAGTTAGACAAGGAAGAAAGAAACCAACTTTTAAGTCAAAGGCACCAGCATTATTAAAAAGATTTGACTCATTAAAGAAAAAAGAAACAAATCAAAATAGTGCTCAAAAAAGAGGAGTTTGTACCCGTGTAGGCACAATGACTCCTAAAAAACCTAACTCAGCTTTAAGAAAGTACGCAAGAGTTAAGTTAAGCAATGGCTATGAAGTCACTGCTTATATCGGTGGAGAAGGACATAACTTACAAGAACACTCCACAGTTATGATTCGTGGAGGAAGAGTTAAAGACCTCCCAGGTGTTAGATATCATATTATTAGAGGATGCTTAGATTGCGCAGGTATTGAATCTCGTAGACAAGGCAGATCTTTATACGGTACTAAGAAACCAAAATCAAAAGAATAGTATAAAGGAGGAAAAATTATGCCACGTAAGGGAAGTGTAACAAAAAGAGATGTTTTACCAGATCCAATTTACAATTCAAAATTAGTTACAAGATTAATTAATAAGATTATGTTAGATGGTAAAAAATCTACTGCACAACAAATTTTATATGGTGCATTTGCTAAAATCGAAAAAACAACTGGAAAACCAGCTATGGACGTATTTGCAACTGCAATCAATAACATTATGCCTGAAGTTGAATTAAAGGCAAAAAGAATCGGTGCTGCTAATTTCCAAGTTCCAACAGAAGTTAGTAAAGAAAGAAGAGTCACATTAGGTTTAAGATGGCTTGTAAACTATGCACGTTTAAGAAAAGAAAAATCAATGGAAGATAAACTTTGTAACGAAATCATCGATGCTGCTAACGGCACTGGTGCTTCTGTTAAAAAGAGAGAAGATACACATAAAATGGCTGAAGCTAACAAAGCTTATGCACATTATAAGTGGTAATTTAGGAGCAATATATGGCTGAAAGAGAATACGACTTAGAACATACTCGTAATATCGGTATCATGGCTCACATCGATGCTGGTAAAACAACTACAACAGAACGTATCTTATTCTTCACACACAAAATCCATAAGATTGGTGAAGTCCATGAAGGTGCTGCTACAATGGACTGGATGGCTCAAGAACAAGAAAGAGGTATCACAATTACTAGTGCTGCTACAACATGTTTCTGGAAAGGAAACAGAGTCAACATTATCGATACTCCTGGGCACGTCGATTTCACTGTTGAAGTTGAACGTTCATTAAGAGTTCTTGATGGAGCTGTCACAGTTCTTGATGGAAAAAATGGTGTTGAACCTCAAACTGAAACTGTTTGGAGACAAGCAACAAAATATAACGTTCCTAGAATCGTTTTCGTTAATAAACTTGATGCTATCGGCGCTGACTTTGATATGAGCGTCGCTTCATTACATGAAAAACTTGGTGTTGTCGCAAAAGCTGTACAATATCCAATCGGAATTAGTTCTTCATTAAGCGGTATCATCGATATCGTTAAAATGATCGCATGGGACTATTCAAAATGTGATGATAAGCATTTAGATCCAACTCAAATCGAGATCCCATCTCATTTAGTTGATAAATGTAAAGGTTTAAGAGCAGAATTACTTGAAGCTTTAGCAGGATTTGATGATGATTTAATGATGAAAGTCTTAGAAGGAGTTGAACCTTCAGTAGATGAAATTAAAGCTGTTATCAAAAAGGCTGTTTTAAGCGGTGATTTCTTCCCAGTTTTCTGTGGATCTGCTTATAAAAACAAAGGTGTTCAATTATTACTTGATGGTGTTGTTGATTACTTACCATCTCCACTTGATATCCCACCTGCAAAAGGTACAAATCCAGATGGAAGCGAATATGTTTGCCATCCAGATGACAATGCTCCATTAATGGGTTTAGCATTCAAGATTGCTACTGATCCATTTATCGGACGTTTAGCTTATGTCAGAATCTATAGTGGTGTCTTAAAATCAGGTAGTTACGTTTTAAATAGTAACAAGAACACTAAAGAAAGAATTGCTCGTTTAGTCTTAATGCATTCAAATCATAGAGAAGAAGTTGAAGAACTTCACGCTGGTGATATCGGTGCTATTATCGGATTAAAGAACACAACAACTGGTGAAACATTATGTGATGAAAACTTAGATGTCATCCTTGAAAAGATGGAATTCCCAGAACCAGTTATTGAAGAAGCTGTTGAACCAAAAACAAAAGCTGATCAAGAAAAAATGTCTTTAGCTTTAACAAAATTAGCTGAAGAAGACCCTACATTCAAAGTTCATACAAACGAAGAAACAGGTCAAACAATTATCGCAGGTGTTGGTGAACTTCACCTTGATATTATCGTTGACCGTATGAAAAGAGAATTCGGTGTCCAAGTCAATGTTGGTAAACCACAAGTTGGATATCGTGAAACAATTAGAAGAGCAGGCGATTGTGAAGGTAAATATATTAAACAATCCGGTGGTCGTGGACAATATGGTCACGTTGTTATCAATTTTGAACCAAACCCAGGAAAAGGATTTGAATTCGTCAACGCTGTCGTTGGTGGATCTGTTCCAAAAGAATATATTAAACCTACTCAAGACGGTTTAATCGCTGCTTTAGATAGAGGATTAATCGCTGGATACCCAGTAGTCGATGTTAAAGCTACATTACATGATGGTTCAAGCCACGAAGTTGATAGTAGTGAAGCTGCTTATAAGATCGCTGCTAGTATGGCTTTAAAAGAAGCTGCAAAGAAATGTGATCCAGTTATCCTTGAACCTATCATGAAGATTGAAGTTACTGTTCCAGAACAATACTATGGTGATGTCATTGGTGATATCAGCCGTAGAAGAGGTAATATGACAGGCGAATCTCAAAGAGGAAATGCTAAGATTGTCGAAGCAGAAGTCCCACTTGCAGAAATGTTTGGTTATGTTACTGACTTACGTAGCTTTACTCAAGGTAGAGGTTCTTACTCAATGGAATTCGATCACTTTGGTCAAGTTCCTAAGGCAGTTCAAGAACAAATTGTTAAAGAATCAGGTTCTAAACAATAAAAATTGTTATTTTGAAGGCTTCGGCCTTCAAAATCCAATGATTTAGTTATCTAAATTATTGAATATTAATTAAAAATGCTATAAAATTAGATTATTGCAAAATGCAAAAGTAAATTTCAGGAGGAAATATTATATGGCAAAACAAAAATTTGATAGAAGCAAAACCCATCTTAATATTGGTACAATTGGTCACGTTGACCACGGAAAAACAACATTAACAGCTGCTATCACACACGTCCTTTCAAAGAAAGGTTTAGCTAAAGCTGAAGACTACGATCAAATCGATAGTGCACCAGAAGAAAAGGCTAGAGGTATTACAATTAACACAGCTCACATCGAGTATGAAACAGCAAAGAGACACTATGCTCACGTTGACTGTCCAGGGCACGCAGACTATGTCAAGAACATGATTACTGGTGCTGCTCAAATGGATGGTGCTATCTTAGTCGTCGCTGCTACAGATGGTGTTATGCCTCAAACAAGAGAACATATCTTACTTGCTAAACAAGTTGGTGTTCCTTATATCATTGTTTTCTTAAATAAAACAGATTTAGTTGATGATCCAGAATTAATCGATTTAGTCGAAATGGATGTCAGAGACTTATTAAGCAAATACGGTTTCCCAGGAGATACTACACCTATCGTTAGAGGTAGTGCTAGAAAAGCTCTTGATGGAGATGCAGCTGAAGAAGCTCACATTATGGAATTAATGGATGCAGTTGATAGCTACTTCCCAGATCCAGTTAGAGATAACGATAAACCATTCTTAATGCCAATCGAAGACGTCATGACAATTACAGGTCGTGGTACAGTCGTTACTGGTAGAGTTGAAAGAGGTGTCGTTAAAATGAACGATGCTGTTGAAATCGTTGGTATCAAAGATACAGTTTCATCAGTCGTCACAGGTATCGAAATGTTCAGAAAAACACTTGATTTCGCTGAATCAGGTGATAACGCAGGTATCTTATTAAGAGGTGTTAACAGAGACCAAGTCGTTAGAGGACAAGTCTTAGCAAAACCTGGATCAATTACTCCACACTCAAAATTCACATGTTCTTGCTATATTCTTACTAAAGAAGAAGGTGGAAGACATACTGCTTTCTTAAGCAACTATAGACCTCAATTCTTCTTCCATACAACAGACGTTACAGGTACAATCACTCTTCCAGAAGGAACAGATATGGTTATGCCAGGTGATAACGTTTCATTCACTGTTGAATTAATTCACCCAGTCGCAGTTGAAAAAGGTACTAAGTTCTCAATCCGTGAAGGTGGTAGAACAGTTGGTGCTGGAACTGTTAGTGAAATTATTAAATAGTTTAAGAATTAAAGCTAAATTAAAAGACCTATTAATTAGGTCTTTTTTTTGCATAAAAATTGCATTTTTATATGGTTTTTTATGGACTAAAATCAAATATCAAACTATAATTTAGTATATGAATAAATTGTTTTTTAATGTTGTTGATTTTAAATGGTATCACTACTTATTTGCGGTATTAGTAGTGTTAGTT
>CAVDQJ010000074.1:0-2906 GCA_963611005.1 bacterium
TTCTTTATCAAATTCATTTATAATAGATGCCATAGCATTTTGTCCAGGAGCATCAAGGTCTAAACATAATCTAATTTCTACATTTAAATATCTTAATAATTTAATATGTTCTTTAGTTAATGCTGTTCCCATTAGTGCTACAGCCGCTTTAATATTAACTCTATAACAAGCAATAACATCCATAAATCCTTCTAAAACATAGATATAACCGACTTTTTTAGCTTCATTTAAAGCGTTATGAAAGTTATATAATATTGTTGATTTATTAAAAGCGATAGTCTCTCTTGTATTAATATATTTAGCATCGCTTTTCCCTTTAAAAACACGAGCACTAAAACCAACTACTTGTCCTGTTCTATTTTTTATAGGGAAAATGATTCTGCTAGCATTAATATCTTTTACAGGATTATCATTAGCATTACAAATACCAGTATTAGCTATTGTTTTAACGCTAAATTCTTTGACTGTTTGAAGGTAATTAATCATTTTAGTTCCATCATTTAATGAATATCCTATATTAAAATAAGAAATAGCATCATCATTAAGGCCTCTATTATATAAATATTCAAGGCCATCTTTACCTTCTTCAGAGCTATTTAAGCAAATTTTATAATATTCATTAATTTCATTTAAACACTTATAAGTTTCTTCTAAAACTGGATTTATATTACTTTTTGCTTTTGTTTCAACTCTGCTATCATGGATGCCTGCAATATCACAAACTTTTTTTATCGCATCGCTAAAAGTCAAATTTTCCATTTTTTGAACAAAAGTAATTGCGTTTCCACTAGTTCCACAAGAAAAGCACTTAAAGAATTGTTTTTCTTGTGATACATAGAAGTTTCCTAATTTTTTGTCATCATGAAAAGGACATAGACAAGTATAATTTCTACCTCTTTTTTGAAGTTTAACATAATGAGAAACTATTTCGACTATATCGACTTGTTTTAATATATCATCTGCTACTTGAAATAATTTATTTTGTTCCATTATTTACAAAAAGTACGCTCCATTAAATATTCTTTTAAATCTTCGATTTTAATACGTTCTTGTTTCATTGTATCTCTATCTCTAACTGTTACGGAGTTATCATTTTCTGTATCGAAATCAATAGTAACACAATAAGGTGTACCTATTTCATCATTTCTTCTATATCTTTTACCAATACTACCTGTAACATCAAATGATACATTCATATAAGGAATCAAAGATTGGAAAATTTCTTGTGCTTTATCGCTTAATTGCTTACTTAATGGTAAAATACTAGCTTTATATGGTGCAATAAATGGTTTTAAATGCATAACTTTTCTAGTTTCACCATTTTCTAATACTTCTTCATCATATGCATCATTAACAACCATTAAGAATAATCTATCTAATCCTAATGATGGTTCGATACAATATGGAATATATTTTTCGTTAGTTTCAGGATCAAGATATTCTAAGCTTTCTTTTGAATATTCTTGATGACGTTTTAAATCATAATCAGTTCTATCAGCAATACCCCAAATTTCGCCCCAACCAAAGCTAAATTTATATTCAATATCTGTTGTAGCTCTAGAATAGAAAGCTAATTCTTCAGGTTCATGATCTCTAAAACGTAAATTTTCGTCTTTAATACCTAATAATTCAACAAATTTAATTGAATAATCTTTCCAATATTTAAACCATTCTAAATCTGTTCCTGGTTTACAGAAGAATTCAAGTTCCATTTGTTCAAATTCTCTTGTTCTAAATGTAAAATTCCCTGGTGTGATTTCATTTCTGAATGATTTACCAGCATTACAAATACCTAATGGTAATTTTCTTCTTGTAGTTCTTTGAACATTTTTAAAGTTAACAAATACACCTTGAGCAGTTTCTGGTCTTAAATATACTTCGTTTTTTGAATCATCAGTTACACCGATATGTGTTTTAAACATCATATTAAATTGTCTAATATCTGTAAAATTAGATTTACCACAAATAGGACATTTAACTTCATGTTCTTTTATAAAGTTATTCATATCTTGTTGACTCATACCATTAACGTCAACATCATTAAATTGTTCTTCTATTAAATTGTCAGCTCTAAAACGACCTTTACATGATTTACAATCGATTAAAGGATCATTAAATGTAGTAACATGTCCTGTAGCTTCCCATACTTTTGGGTTCATCAATATAGCTGAATCAATACCGACATTTGTAGGTGATTCATGAACGAATTTTTTCCACCACAACGCTTTTAAATTAGCTTTTAATTCACTTCCTAAAGGTCCGTAATCCCAAGTGTTTGATAAGCCACCATAGATTTCAGAACCTTGAAAAATATAACCTGTTGTTTGTAAGTGTGTAGCAACAGCTTCAAATTTATTTTCTTTTTCCATAATTAAAATCCTCGTGTATATTATATAGATAAATAATAGTTTGTCAACCTATTATAAGTGTATTTTATAAAATTATTTCTAATGTCATTATTATAGTAAATCTAATCTTAAAAAATCAAAGTCCATTTAAATATTTATAAAATATCTAAACTATTAATTTTAAGTGAAAAACATGACTCAATAAACACTAAAAATAATTTAATTATTGATAATTGTGTATCTTTAGGAAAATTATTTAAATCATCATTTGAATATAAAGCTTTAATTAAACTTTCTTCATCGCTTTTCAAACAATAATCTCCTTCGTTTAATTCGTCATAAAAACAGCCATTTTTAAATGAAAAATAAAGCAATGAATCACTACTTTTTAAAGGCTTAACACCTAATATAGCTAAATAACTAAATAAGAATTTAATTAATTCGCCATAAAGTATAGATAAATCACTGCTGTTTTTAAGTGTATTTAAATATGACTTCAATAAGTTAAAAGTATTTTTATAATCGTCGTTTTCGCTTGTTTTTACGATTAATTCACTC
>CAVDQJ010000075.1:0-4792 GCA_963611005.1 bacterium
GATTACATTGTTTTTAAGTGGTCCACCAAAAAATATATTGTCAGCATCTTTTAATAGTTTTTTAGAAATCTTATTAACTTTATATGTTTCTAATGGCACTATTCTATTTGCTAGCATATCACAATATTCTTTAGTAAAGCCAGTGTTTGATTTATAAAATAAAATGTTTTTCATGATTAATAATATAATAGAATTAAAAGATTAAAACAATAATAATGCACTTTTCTATTGACAGTTGAATAGTTGTTCAACTATACTATTATTACTTAGGAGATAATTTTATGGAAGAAACTACAAAAATATTAGACATTAAAGCTGTAAATAAAGCCAAGAAAAATATGGTTAAAGATAATGAAGTATACGATATTAGCGACTTCTTTAAAATATTTGCAGATTCTACAAGACTTAAAATATTATTCGCATTAGATAATAATGAATTAAGTGTAAATGATCTTTGTGAAGTTGTTCAAATGACAAAATCCGCTGTATCGCATCAATTATCATATTTAAAACTTAATCATTTAATTAAATATAATAAAGTAGGTAAAAATGTTTTTTATTCATTAGATGATGAACATGTATCTATGATTATTGAAACAGCTAAAAGACATTTAGGAGAAAATAAATATGAGTAAACTTAAAAAAACACAATTAATATTAGGCTTAATTATAACTATCACTTTACTTGTTCTTCATTTTACAATTGGTGGAACAGAATTATTCACTTTAAAAGAAGGTTTAGAAAGCATTTACAATATAAATACTGTTGATTTCTTAATTCTTTTCCCTATTTCAATATTAACTTATATATTTGTAGGTTATGAAATATATATCGAAGCTTTTGAAGGTTTTAAAGAAAAGGAAATATTTAGTGAGAATACTTTAACAATAATCGCTACTATTGCTGCTTTTTGTGTATTTGAATTCGTTGAAGGTTTAGCTATTGTTTTATTCTTCCAAATCGGTGAAGCTTTTGAAGATTATGCTAAAGATAAATCTAAAAAGAGTATTGAATCCATATTAGAATTAAAACCTGATTATGCTAATTTATTAAAAGATAATGTAGAAACTAAAGTTACTCCTGAAGAAGTTAAAGTAAACGATATTATAATCGTTAAACCAGGTGAAAGAATACCACTTGATGGAATTATTTATAAAGGTAGTTCATCATTAAATACATCAAGCATTACAGGAGAATCTTTACCACTTGATGTTAAAGAAGGAGATTCTATTTTATCAGGTACAATTAATATTTCATCTGTTATATATATTAAAGTTACTAAAGAATTTAAAGAATCTACTATTTCTAGAATTCTTCAATTAGTTACAGAATCTACTGAAAAGAAATCTAAAAAAGAAAAATTTATTACTAAATTCAGTAAAATTTATACTCCTATTGTAATTTCATTAGCATTTATTACTGCTGTTTTAGTACCTTTAATTTTGGGTTTAATTAATAACAATTTATCTAGTGGTTCATTATGGGTTAACTGGATTACAACAGGATGTACTTTCTTAGTTATTTCTTGTCCATGTAGTTTAGTATTATCTGTCCCTCTTGCTTATTTTGTATCATTAGGAACAGCGAGTAAAAATAAAGCATTAGTAAAAGGTAGTGTTTATTTAGAATATTTAAATGAAGTAGATACTGTTTTCTTAGATAAAACAGGAACTATAACAAAAGGAAACTTTGAAGTAGATAAATACTATTTAAATGAATCTAATACTAAAGAAGAATTATTTAAACTTGCAAGTTATGGAGAACATTATTCAAACCATCCTATCGCTACTGCAATTAAAAAGAATTATAATGAAAAAATAAATGAATCTTTAATAAGTAATTATGAAACTGTATTAGGTAAAGGAATTAAAACAACATTTGATAATAAAATACTTCTTGTAGGTAATGAATCATTAATGCAAGAAAATAATATTAAATATGTTAAAAATACAGATGTGGGAACTATTATTTATGTTTCTTATGATAATAATTTTATAGGATCTTTAACAATATTAGATGCTATTAAAGAAGATAGTATTGATGCTATTAATGGTTTAAAAGCTTTAAATATTAAAGATATAATCATGTTAACTGGTGATAATAAAGATATTGCTGATTTAATTTCTTCTAAAGTTGGTATTAAAGCATATTCAAATTTATTACCACAAGATAAAACTAAAGTTATAGAAGAATATAAAGCAAAAGGTGCTAAAACTATGTTTATTGGTGATGGTATCAACGATGCTCCTTCAATTACATTAAGTGATATTGGTGTATCAATGGGTGGAATTGGTAGCGATGCAGCTGTTGAAGCTAGTGATATCGTAATCATGGATGACAAATTATCAACAGTAAGAAAAACTAAAAAAATAGCTAAAGTTACATCTCATGTAGCAATAGCTAATATTGTATTTTCATTAATTGTTAAATTTGGAATGATGGTATTTTCTATATTAAATACCGCATTAAATATGAATTTAAACTCATTAGCAATATGGCTTGCAATCTTCGCAGATGTTGGAGTTACAATCATTTGTGTATTAAATTCAATGAGTTTAATGATAAGAAAATTTAAATAAAGAAAAAGATAAAAAAGAATATTGTATAAGTTAACAATAAGGTAAGTATTGAAACTAAAAGAATTATATACCACTTGAATGATTTCATATATTTGCCTCCGCTATTCCATAACTAATGATGCTTTCATTAAGTTCTGGGATAGCTTTTTCTTCATAAGAAAAAGCAATGTAATTATATCCAGTTGTTGCAGCATCTGCTAAATTAGAATAAACCATATAATTTTCAATAGCCTTTAAAGATAAAATTTTTAAGTCTTTACTCATTGTTATTTGGCAACCTAAACTATTATAACTTGGTGCTTTTTTCATAGTAGCAATTTTAGCTTGATCACGAGTTGATGTATACATATATTGAATTAAACTAGCAGTAGCTACTGAATTAAGATTCAAATTAACAATATATTTATTATCTTCAACTTTAATGGTATTATCAAAAACCATATCATTTCCTTGATAATCTTTAGTTTTTAACACTTCATTATTTTCTAAAGTATTACAATTTACAGCATAACCAAATGGAAATTCAGGTATGCTACTTAACATATTGATATAGTTTTCTGGTTTAGATAAACTTTTTACTTTCTTATCATATGTCGCTTTACAAGTTTTATTTTCTCTATCAAAAACAACGTTAGTTTTATCTCTATAATAATCATATTTAGCACCATTATAAATCTTATTAGTACTAGATATTTTTTTACTAGAATCATAATTAAATGTTCTTTCACCATATGAAACAAAACCTGTTGATGAAATACAAATATTTTCTTTAGCCATGTAACCATCTTTTTTATAATATTCAGAAACAACATCTTGAACGTTTTGAACACCTACTGCAGTTGATACAGCTTTATTAAATCCTACATAACTACAAACATTTTCATTGTATGCAAAAGAATACATTGAATAACCAACAATATCTCCTACTGATAAACTATTAGTAACACTTGAACTACTAAAATCAATTGAAGATATATCATCAAATGTTTTATTTACAGAAGTTAAGTATCCACTAAAATTATTATATGCTGTTAAATCTTTCTCAAAAGAACCTTGAGCTTCAGGACCTTTTTTAAAATAGCTTCCAACAAACCAGCCAACAACAGAACCTATTGCTCCGCAAGCTACAACACTAACACATAAAACAATTAAGCTTTTACTTACTTTCTTTTTAGGTTTATTTACTTGTTCGTTCTCTTTAACTTCTTCTTCCATACGTCAAGATTTTATAATATATTAAATCATTTGTCAAATAATGGCATTTTTTAAAAACGATAACTTCTAGTATTTAATACTAGATTTAATTTTATTTATTTAATCCTATACCTTTAAACAAATCTTCTAAGGTAATTCCTAAACCATTAGCAATTCTACCTAATATTTTTAAAGTAGGATTTCTAGTTCCTCTTTCAACATCACTAAGATAGTTTTTATTAACTCCGGCTTCAAAAGATAAGTCTTCTTGAGACATTTTTCTTTCTCTTCTTAAGTAAGATATTCTTGCTCCAACTTCCATTTCTAATGTTAATTTATCTATCTTTGCCATATTCTTCTACCATTTCATTAATCTTTATAAATAAATGATTAATATTTGATTTAGAAACTTTCTTTTCTAATTCTTCACTCATCATTTCTGCTAATTCATTATAGCTTGCTTCAGGTTCTTTAAGTCTTAATTTACATAATAACTTAACTTTTTCATTTGCTATATTATCTATACCTAAATACTTATCCAATTTATTAATTAAATCAATTTGAGATTTTGCTTTATCAACACTCTTTTTATAATTATATGTATCACAATTAATAAGTCTATTATTAACATTATTAAAATCTCTATCAACTCTTACATCTTCAAACTTTAAACAACAATTTGAAGCATCTAAATATGCTAAAATCTCCGCTATTTGGTCACTCTTTTTTAAATATAAGACATATTTATTTTTTCTAGCAATCATCTTAAAATTAAAAATAACATCTTTAATTTTTAAAGTCATTTTCAATACAGCTTTTGCAAAAGACTCATCATTAATATAATATTCAAAATGATAATTTGAGGTATAAGGAGAATTACAAGATCCACAACTTAAAAATAAACCCATTAAATATCCTTTAATTTTATCGTCTTTATTAGTTAATGATAAAGGGATTTTACTATCAAAAATATCAAAATTAAGATCAGTTAAAATAACATCCATACCATCTAATATAT
>CAVDQJ010000076.1:0-9276 GCA_963611005.1 bacterium
TTGAAACTAGTATTGACCCGGCTGTATATTATTTTAAAAAAGAAGATGACCCTACTGGTGGTAATACTAGTTATTACGCTGAAATTTCTATTTTTTCATATGAAGGTGAAGGAAGTAGCAGTGGAAGTAGTAACTCTCTTGAGCATTCTTTTATTACAATAAAAAACCTGACTTTTTATACTTATGATGTTGGAAGGGTGAGTCTTGCATCAAGCGAAACAATGTCGATTGGAAAATGGTTAAATGATCCTCATTGAGGCATTTGGTATAACCTTGAATGCTCGATAGATTCTATAAGATATCAAGAGAAAAGGGTATCTTTATGCGGGAAAATTTATAAAGAAGGTTTGGATTTAATTAGAAATTATTTATGCAATGTATCAAATGATTATTACAATGTTTTAACTAGTAATTGTTCGACTTTTGCATCTACAATATGGAATTTAGTTTCTTCAAATAAAGTTTCTGCTGATTTCATTAATACTCCTGAGAATCTGAAAAATTCAATTAAAAGTTATAGTTATAATGAAAAACAATATATAGCCTATAATTCTCATAGTGGTTATTATAATGGTGAAAGTTTTGTTTATTCAAATGGTTTATAAATATGAAAGAGAAAACGAATTATAAATTTACTGCTATTTTTATATCGATGGGTTTAGTAATTAGAGTATGTTGTTATTTAATAATACCAACATTTATTTTTGCTTATTGGAATATTTATGGATTAATTTTTAAAGTTGGATATTTTGATTCAATATATAACGAAAAAGCATATTTACAAGATGCGATAATTTTTAGCATTATTACAATATTTTATATTGCTATAATAGTCGCTTGTGGTATAACAATTGGATATTTTTGTAAAAAATATAAAGAAATAAAAACGATATAATAAATTTTATTTATTTTAAGTATGAATATATCGATATATTTTTGATAAATATATAAATTTTTATTATAATATGATTATTGAGGTAAATATTTATGGAATTATTTAAAGGAAAAACTGTGCTTATTACTGGAGCTGGAAGAGCCGTTTTAAGTGATGGAAGATGTGGATCTATTGGATATGGAATTGCTACTGCATTTGCTAAAGAAGGAGCAAATCTTGTTATAACAGGAAGAAATGTTAGTAAACTAGAATCAGCAAAAAAAGAAATTGAAGAAAAATATAATGTTTCAGTTTTAGCTTTACAAGCTGATGTAAGTGAAAATAATGACAATGAAGCTGTTGTAAATAATGTAGTAAAACAAACAATAGATAAATTTGGAAGAATAGATGTACTTATTAATAATGCTCAAGCAAGTGCATCAGGAGTAACTTTAGCAGAACATACTACTGAACAATTTAATTTAGCTTTATATTCAGGATTATATGCTGCATTTTATTATATGAAAGCTTGCTATCCTTATTTAAAAGAAACAAAAGGTAGTGTAATTAATTTTGCTAGTGGAGCAGGATTATTTGGTAATTATGGTCAATGTAGTTATGCAGCTGCAAAAGAAGGAATTAGAGGTTTATCAAGAGTTGCTGCAACTGAATGGGCAAAAGATCAAATTAATGTTAATGTTATTTGTCCTCTTGCTTGGACAAGTCAACTTGAAAATTTTGAAAAGGCATATCCAGAAGCTTATAAAGCTAATGTTCATGTTCCTCCAATTGGACATTTTGGAGATTCTGAACTTGAAATAGGTAGAGTCTGTGTTATGTTATCTACACCTGATTTTAAATATTTAACAGGTGAAACATTAACACTTGAAGGTGGCTTAGGATTAAGACCTTAATTTAAATTTATAAATAAAAGAGTGGACATTTAATATAGTTTTCACTCTTTTTTTATACTAAATTTATATATAAAATCTTTTGTTTAGTTGTTTTATATAAATGAATAGTTTTGTTAGCTGAATAATTTTTATCAGCAATAATCTTTTTATTCATTTAATTTTAAATAATTAAACTTGTTATCAATCTTTATAGTATAAAAATAATTAATAGATATTGAATTTAATAAGTATTTTCTTTGTAAATAAGTGATTTATTTGGTAAAATAAATACATAGTTCTTTTTAAGAACTATATTTTTTAGGTAATGGTTAGTAGAAACTAACTTATAAGGTTAAAGAAATGGCAAAAGATTATAAACATTGGGAACAAGAAAAGAAATTAATTCCAGTTATGATTGCTAAATATTGTAGAGGTAATCATAAACATGAAAGAAAAGAAAAAGGACTTAAACATAATGAGTTATGTCCTGAATGTGAAGCATTAAAAGAATATGCTCTTTTTAGACTCGAAAAATGTCCATTTAAAAAGAATAAAGGTTTTTGTTCTTATTGTAAAATTCATTGCTATAAACCAGAATATAAAGAGCAAATTAGAAAAGTTATGAAATATTCTGGACATAGAATGATTTTTTCTCATCCTATTTTTTCATTTTCTCATGTAGTGGGTGTTATAAAACATAAAAGACAAGTTAAAAAAGCTAATAAGGAGCAGAAATAATGATTGATAAAGAGTTATTTCGTTTAGTAGGAAAAAATAAAAAATACATTTTTATCGCTGTATTTTTACAAGTTATTGGCTTAATAGCTAATATTGGAATTACAGCAAGTATTTGTTATGCAATTTATACTTTGGTTAATAACATCGATTGGATGAATTATGTTTATGCTGGAATTGTAGCAGTTATATGTATTGTAATTAGATATATTTGTTCAAGATTAACAGGTGATGTTAAAGATAAATTAGGTAGAGAAGTTAAAAAAGATTTAAGAGAAAGAGTTTATGAAAAAATAGTTAAACTTGGTGTTAGAACTACAGATGGTATGAGTATGGCAGGTTTAACACAAGTATCAGTAGAAGGTGTTGAACAATTAGATCTTTATTATTCTAGTTATTTACCTCAATTTTTCTTTGCTATGTTAGCTCCTATTATTTTATTTATTATTTGTGTTTGGGTTGATTGGAGAAGTTCATTACTTTTATTATGTTGTGTACCTTTAATTCCTGTTTCTATTATTGCAGTAAGTAAATATGCTAAAAAAATATTTGCTAAATATTGGGGTAAATATACATCTATGGGTGATAAATTCTTAGATAGTGTTCAAGGATTAAAAGAATTGAAAATATTTAAAGCAGATGCTAGACAACATAAATATATCAATGAATCTGCAGAAGATTTTAGAAAGATAACTATGAAGGTTTTAGTAATGCAACTAGCTAGTACAACAATAATGGATTTAGTTGCTTATGGAGGAGCTGGTTGTGGTATTGCTATTGCTTTATGTGGTTGTTTCTTTTGGGGATTAAATCCAATTGCTACTTTATTTATGTGTTTAGTTGCTGTTGAATTCTTCTTACCTTTAAGAGCGTTTGGTTCAGCATTCCATGTTGCGATGAATGGAGCAAGCGCTGGAAGAAAAATTATATCTTTATTAAATAGTCCTGATCCTACTTGGGGAAATGATGATGTAAGTGATTTTAATATTAGTTTAAATAATGTTACTTTCTCTTATGATAAAAAAAGAGATGTTTTAAAAAACATATCTATTTCCTTACCAAAAACAGGATTTAATGCAATTGTAGGTGAATCTGGTTGTGGAAAATCTACAATAATTAATATGATTATTGGAGCATATAGACCTACAGAAGGAACTATTTCTATTGGTGATAAAAATATTGAAACTTTATCAAGAGATAATTATTATAAACATATTTCTTTAGTAAGTTACAATACTTATATTTTTAATGAATCTATTAAAGAAAATTTTAAAATGTCTAAAAATGATGTCACTGATGAAGAAATTTATAAGACTTTAGAATTGGTTAATTTAAAAGATTTTGTTATTGAAAATGGTGGTCTTGATAAAGTTATTAATGAAGATGCTAATAATATTTCTGGTGGTCAAAAACAACGTTTAGCATTGGCTATTGCTTTAGTAAGTAATAAAGATGTTTATTTATTTGATGAAGCAACAAGTAATATCGATGTTGAAAGTGAAGCTATTATTATGAATAACATTAAAGAATTATCTAAAACTAAATCTGTAGTTGTTATTTCTCATAGACTTCAAAATGTTGTTTTAGCAGACAATATTTATTTTATGGATGAGGGTGAAATTAAAGAAAGTGGAACTCATGAAGAGTTATTAAAAGCTAAAAAACAATACGCTTTCTTATATGAAACTCAAAAAGCTTTAGAAGAAGGATATAAGGAGGTTAAACATGGAAAATAATAAAAAACCACTTAGAAGAAGTGGAGCAAAAATTATGGCTAGTTTAATCCTTTTATTAGGAAGTCTTTCTTATATTATGGTATTAGCTGTTTTAAATGGTAGTTTAGGTTTTGTTTGTGCAATGAGTGTTACTATATTTGGTTCTGTTGGTGTAGCAAAAGCGTTAGGAAGTGAAATTGCTATGTCATATGAATTAATTATTTGTTTAGCAGTAGCTTGTGGTGTTTTAAGAGGACTATTAAGATATTTTGAACAATATTCTAATCACTATATCGCTTTTAGATTGTTAGCTGTTTTAAGAGATAAAGTATTTGGTGCGTTAAGAGTGTTATGTCCTGCTAAATTAGAGAATAAACAAAAAGGTAGTATTATTGCTATGATTACTTCTGATATTGAAACATTAGAAGTGTTTTATGCTCATACGATATCTCCTATTTGTATTGCTGTAATTGTTTCTTTAGGAACAATATTATTTGTCGGTTTTATTTCTAGTTGGTATTTAGCTTTAATCGCTTTAGTAGCTTATTTATTTATTGGAATAATCGTTCCTTTAATTTCATCAAAAAGACTTAAAGAAAGCGGAGTTAAATATAGAGCTGAATTTTCATCATTCTCTTCATTTTTCTTAGATAGCATTAAAGGTATTAAAGACATTGTTTTAAATAATGCAGGAAAAGAGAGAGAAAAAGAAGTTGATAATAGATCAAATGAGATGTTAAAAGAAACAAAAAAGATGAAACATAATATAACAAGAGCTTCAGCAGCTATTGAATTAACTGTATCAATATTTATTATTTTAACTCTGATTTTAGGTATTGTTTTAGTTAACTTTAATATGCTAAATGTTGGTTTTATGATTATAGGTGTTGTTAGTGTATTTTCATCATTTGGTCCTGTAATCGCTGTAGCATCTTTACCAGGTAATTTAACTCAAACATTTGCTAGCGGAGATAGAGTTTTGAATCTTTTAAATGAAGAACCTGCTGTAAAAGAAGTGACAAATCATAGTGATTTTGAATATAACTCACTTGAAGTTAATGATTTAAAGTTTGGTTATGAAGAAAATAATTTAGTATTAAAAGATATTAAAATGCATGCTCAAAAAGGTGAAATTATTGGAATTGTTGGAGAATCTGGATGTGGTAAATCAACATTTTTAAAATTATTATTAAGATTTTGGAGTAAAAATAGTGGTGATATTAAATATAACGATATAGATATCAATGATATAAATACATCATCATTATTAGATAATGTAACAATGGTTTCTCAATCGACATATTTATTTGATGAAACTATTGAAGATAATTTAAAAATTGCTAAAGAAAATGCTACTCAAGTAGAAATTGAAGAGGCATGTAAGTTAGCTTCTATCCATGATTTTATTGTTTCTTTACCAGATGGATATAAAACTAAAGTCGGAGCTTTAGGAGATAATTTATCAGCTGGAGAAAAGCAAAGAATTGGTTTAGCAAGAGCATTTTTAAGAGGAAGTGAATTAATTTTACTTGATGAACCTACAAGTAATGTTGATTCAATTAATGAAGGTATAATTTTAAAAGCTTTAAAAGATCAAAAGAACAAGAAGAGTATTATTCTTGTTTCGCATAGAGAATCTACTATGGCAATAGCAGATAGAATTTATAAAGTTGATAATGGTGTAATGGAGGAGGTGAAATAATATGGAAGAAAATAAAAAGAATGAAGTTGAAGAAGCTGCAAATGAATTATTAGCTAATATTGATGATGATAATTCAACTAATAATGAAGAAAATAAAGATGTTAAAGAAGCTCCTCAAAAAGAAGAAAATAATAAAAAGAATGAGGAAAAACATAAGATTTTTGAAAAATACAAAATTAGAGATATTGTTTTTTTAGCAATCATGACAGCTTGCACTTTAATTACTGGAGCTATTATGCCTTTACTTGTTAATGTACCTTTATTTGGTATTATTCAATTAGGTTTAGGTCTTCAATTTTCTTTATTTCCAGTTATTGGTATGATGAAAGTTAAAAAACCAGGTTGTTTATTATTTCAATCAATTTTTATTTCAGTGTTTTTAATTTTTATGTTCCCTCCAATGGCTATGTTAATGGTTTGTGCATTGATATGTGAATTATTAGTTTTAGCTATTTTTAGAGGATATAAAAATGATTGGGCATGTGTATTAGCTGGTACATTATATATGCCTTTAACTATACCATTCTTATTTATGTATTATAGATGTTTTTACACAGTTACCGGATCTGAAAAAAGTGCTGTTAGCATGTTTATTGGTGGAAGTGAATGGTGGGTTATTTTATTAATTAGTTTAGCTGTTGTAGCTTTATGTTTTGTTGGTTCGGTTATTGGAATGGTAATTTCTAGAGAACTTAAAAAAGCGGGAGTATTAAAGAAGTGAGATTCTTTGAATTTAAAAGAAGAATATATCCTATATTTACTTTTTTAGCTTGTATTTTTATTTTGGTTTTTGGATTAATAGAAGCTAAAAATATTAGATGTTGTTATTTTTTAGCAGGTGTTTATGTTTGGGTATTGATATTTGCTAATACTAAAAAAGCACTTAAAATGTTTATTCCTTTTGTAATTGTGGGTGGAATATTTGGATTAATTGCTTATTTTGCATATGGAAATGATATTGAAGCATGTTATTCAATGATTAATAGATTTGCTTCGGTTTTTATTTGTGTAGCATTAGGAAGATGTGTTGAACCTGTTGATATGACAAGATGTTTATCTACTTTAAAAATGCCAAGAAGTATAACATTAGGTATGTTAATTGCAACATCTTTCCCTCCTGTTTTAGGAGCTGAAATTAAACGTGTTAAAGAAGCTATGAAAACAAGAGGAGCAGGTAGTTTAAATCCTAAAATTATATATAGAGCCTTTCTTGTTCCTTTTATTATGAGGTTAGTAAATATTTCTGATACTTTATCTTTATCTGTTGAAACAAGAGGATTTTCTCTTGATAGAAAAGTACCATATACAGTTTATAAAAAAGAAATAGTTACTTTATGGGATATTATTTTTATGTTAGGACTTGCTGTTGGAGCAACGTTAATGGTGATATTATGAGTGTAGCATTAGAATTAAAAAATGTATCTTTTTCATATGATAAAACTAATATTTTTAAAGATGTTAATTTATCGATTAATTATAATGAAGTAACTTTAATCTCAGGTCATTCAGGATGTGGGAAAAGTACTTTATTATATCTTTTAAGTGGAATTATTCCTAATATTATTGATGGAAAAATTGATGGAGAAATATTTGTTAATGGTGAGTTAATTAATGGTAAACAATTAGGAAATATAACTCATAAAGTAGGTGTAGTTTTACAAAATGCTGATGAACAAATTGTTCAAAAGAAAGTAGAAGATGAAATAGCTTTTGGATGTGAAAATTTAGCTTTTTCACCTGAAAAAATTAAAAAACAAGTTGATATAACTTGTAGATTGATGAAACTTGATAAGAATTGGGAATGTAGAAAATTATCTGGTGGACAAAAACAAAGACTTATCACAGCTTCTACATTAGCAATGGGAGAAAAAATAATCATATTAGATGAACCTTTAGCAAATCTTGATACAGAAGGCACTTCAATTTTAATGAATACATTAAAAACTTTAGCTAAATCAGGATATGCAATTGTAGTAATTGAACATAGATTAGATGAAGTTCTTCCTTATGTAGATAAAGTATTTCATGTAGGAAATCATACTGTTATTGAAATAAATGATAAGGATAAATATTTAAATGATCAATCTTTTGAGATTGAAGATATATGTGATACTTTTAATGGAAATGATCTTTTATTTTCTATTAAAAATGTAGGATATAAAATCAAAAAAAGAGAGATATTAAATGATATAAATTTTGAAATTTATAAAGGTAGTAGAAATGTTGTATTGGGTGAAAATGGATGTGGAAAAACAACACTTTTACGTATTATTTCTCGTATTACAAAACAAAGTAAAGGAACTATTACTCAATATATTGATCCTAAATTTAAACAAAAACATAAAGCTAATAAAAAATGGTTTAAAAAGGTTGGAGTAGTTTACCAAAATCCTGACTATCAATTATTTATGCCTACTGTAGAAAAAGAATTAAAATTTAATGCTTTTTCTAATGAATATGCTGATGAAATAGCTTCTTTATTAAATATAAAAGAATTATATTCTAGACATCCTCAATCTTTATCAGAAGGACAAAAAAGAAGGGTATCGATTGCAGCGGTTTTAGCTAGTAAACCTGAAGTATTAATATTAGATGAACCAACAGTTGGTCAAGATTATGAAGGTTTAAGAGATATGGTTAATGTATTAAATAAAATTCATAAAGAAACAAATAATACAATTATTTCAATCACACATGATAAAAGATGTGCAAAAGCGCTTTGTGATAATGCTTTATGGATTAAAGATGGTAAAACATATAAACAAGGTAAAAAAGAATTAGTTGATGAATTTTTTAATGAATTGAGTGTTAAATAACATATAAAATATGTTAATATATTAAATATGGAAAATAGTGTATTAGGAAAGTATGTAAATTGGATAAAAGTAACATTCTTGGTGTTTACTGTTTTATTTTTAGGCGGATTTGCTGTTTTATTTTATTTTTATTTTTTATCTGATTTTTCCAATATGGTATTATTAGGTTTTTCTATATTTATGGGAGTAGTTGCTTTATTATTTTTAGCAGGATTTATATATTTTGTTATAAGAAAAGTAAATGCTATAACAGTAGATAAAGATAAAATAATTTTAAAGGATTATAAAACAAGAGAAATCGATATTAACGAAGTAAAAGAAGTTAAGTATAACTATGATATAATGGGATTACATAGCTTCACACATGCTTTAAAAACTGGAACTATGGAATTCCATATGAAAGATATGACTGTAATTTCAATAACAGAAATTAAAGATGTAAGAATTGCCGTAGCAAATGTTAGAAATTATATCGCTGAACAAAAACAAAAGAATAAAAAATAAAAACCATATGAGAAATCATATGGTTTTTTAAATTAAT
>CAVDQJ010000077.1:0-14509 GCA_963611005.1 bacterium
AGGTATAGCAATTAGTGCATTTGTAGTTTTATTGGGGTAATTATATGAAAAATATTGGAATTATTGTCGCAGCTAATAACGAATTTAAAAGTTTAACAAATCTAGAAATCAAACCTTTAAAAAAATATAAAAAAGGCCCATATTTAGTTTATAAATATCTTTATAATAATCATTTTATTTTTATCGCTTTATCTGGTATTGGACAAGCTAATGCTGCTAGTTGTACTCAATATTTAATAACAAAATATAAAGTTGATTTCATATTTAATTTTGGATCTTGTGGAGCACTACTTCCAACTTTAAATTTAAGTGAAGTTGTTTTTGTAGATAAGATTTTAGATTATGGATTTGATACATCTTTAATTGATAATTGTAAAAAACACACTCATGTAGAATTAAACTATGAAGACCCTGTAATGGAAGTAAAAAACAGCTTTAAAGATAAAATTTATAGTGATTTCCCTACTATTTTAAAAGTTACATGTGCTAGTAGTAACTTATTTATTGGTGATAAAGCAATAAAAGAATCCATAGCAAAAGAATACAATGCTTCAATTTGCGAAATGGAATCCAGTGCAATTTTTATCACTTGTTCAAAAAACAATATTCCTTGTTTCTTTGTTAAAGCTGTAAGTGATACAGTAAAAGGCGGAGCTGAAGAATATAATAAATTTGTTGAAGATGCTGCTAATAAAGCTTTAGATATTTTAAAAATTATTTTAGATAACAACATATAAAAATTATATTAATTTAACGTTAATTTATAACATTATCATATTAAATGATAATGTTTTTTTGTATAATCTACTTTCGGAGGATTTAATATGAAATTTAAAAATATTTTAGTGTTGTCATTATCAAGTTTATTATTGGTTTCATGTGGTGGATCTACTAATAATAACAATAATGATGATAACAAAAATCAAGATCAAACAATAACTATCCAAGATTCTTTCTTTAACAATCTTAAACAAGGTTATATCTTAGAAAGTAAAGTTAGTGAAACAATTAATAACGAAACAAAATACTTTATTCAAAAACAAGAACATAAAAACACAGCATATTCTTCTTTTGTTTATGGTTACGCTGATACATTAGATACAGCAACTACTAATACTTTATCTCAAAAAGAAACATATTACGCTGTTAAAGAAGGAAATAACACATATGTAGCTAATGGTAGATTAGGTGTTAATAACAAGGTTAATTTATCAAAAATTAAATATGGAAACGATAGTGAATATGCAGGATTTGAAAAATATGGATTTATTAATTTCTTTACATATTTTAGTTCTACTACATTCGATGTAATGTTTGAAAAAATTAATAATGTTTCTAATACTTACTCATTAAAAGACACTTTTAAAACCAATTCTATCGGCACATCTATTGCTACTCAATTATATGGTCAACCTGGACTTGTATTAGATTCATTTGTATTAGAATTTAATAAAGATGGTATTTCTTCAATCGAGGCTAATTTAACTTATGATTCTTCAAAAAATTCATATGATTATACATATGAAACAAAAATTTTAAGTAGTGGTAATATTAATTTTGAAGAAGCTTATACACCTTATGCAAAAACTCAAGATACAAAATTTAATGCATTTTATAGCGATATAAATAACAAAAACTTTACTGTTTACGTTCAAAATTATGAAAATAGCAATGAAACAACTACTATTTCACTTGAATATGATAATGATAAATTCATTTATTCTTATCTTGATGAAGATGGAGAAGAAACTACTATTAACGCAATTAAAAAAGATAATACTTATTATCAAGTTTTAGTTGAAACAGATGAAGATAATAATAAAACTTATAAATACGGTAATCCTTTAGAAGAAAGTTTAGTTAATGGTATTATTCCAAAATTTGATATCTCTGGTGATGTATTTAAATTTGATGAAGAATCACATACATACAAAATTAAAGAAAATATTGTAGATACAATGGATTCAATAGTTGGATTTGAAGTATCCGCAGAGGTTATTAATGATTTAGAAATGCAACTTTATGTTTATGATGGTGGTTCTAATCAATATGCAATAACAAACACTTATGGAAATAATTCAACATATATTACATTATCATCTTGTGGAGAAACTACTATTCCATTTAATTCAACAAATATAATCGAAGCATCAACCTGGAAAGAAAGTTTATTTGCTTCTTCTAATGATTTTAATATTTTAAAAACTTTATTAGATAATGATTTAGCAATTCTTCCAGTCCCTACTTCAATGGATCAAGAAGGAAAATGGAGTATTGTAGGAAATATCACTGATAATTCTTCATCAACTATGAAATTAATCTACGATATAGCAGGAGATTATGATGAAGATACATTATTAGATTATTATTTTATCTTAATGGATTATGAATGGGAATTAGACGAAGATAATGAGTGTTTCTATAAACTATTAGAAAACAATATATTAAAAGCTGAAGTCTTATTAACTGAGGATACACCAACTAAATTCTATATTCAATTTAGTTATGTAACTGAATAAAAAAAGCATCTCTTTATGAGATGCTTTTACTTTATTCTTCTTCCATTTTTATAGCTGCAGGGATCTTTGGTAAACCTGGCATTGTTAACACATTTCCACACATTACAACAATAAATTCTGCGCCATTTGATAATTTAACATCATTAATATGTAATGTCCAATTTCTAGGAGCATTTAATAATTTTGGATTATCTGAAAAACTAGATTGAGTTTTTGCCATACAAACAACTAAATTATCTCTATTAAGATTCTTTATTTCTTCAATATGTTTTTTTGCAATTTCTGAATATTCTACATCACTAGCTCTATATATTTCTTTTGCAATTGTTTCAATTTTATTTTCAATTGAATCTTCAATTTTATATATTTGATGATAATCACTTCTTCTAGTTTCTAAAACTTCCATTACTTTATTAGCTAATTCAACTGAACCATTACCGCCATTTAAGTATCCATCAGCAAAAGCATATGGAATTCCCATCTGTTTTAACCAATTTGATAATAAATTAATTTCATCTTCACTATCACTAACAAAATGATTAATAGCCACAACAACAGGTATTCCAAATTTTCTTAAATTTTGATAATGTTGTTCAAGATTTTTAATACCATCTTTTAAAGCTACCAAATTTTCTTCTTCTAAATTTTCGTATTCAACTCCACCATGCATTTTTAAAGCTCTTATAGTTGCTACTAATACCGAACAAGATGGTTTAATATTTCCGACTCTACATTTAATATCTAAAAATTTTTCAGCACCTAAATCAGCAGCAAAACCTGCTTCAGTTATAACAATTGGAGATAATTTTAATGCTAATTTAGTAGCAATTAAAGAAGAACATCCATGAGCGATATTAGCAAATGGTCCTCCATGAATTAAAACAGGATTGTTTTCAATAGTTTGAACTAAGTTAGGCTTTAACGCATCTTTCATAAGTTTCATAACTGCATTAACAATCTTTAAATCTTTTAAATATACAGGCTTATTATCGTAAGTATATGCAACAATAATATTACTAATTCTATTTTTAAAATCTTCTTTTGAAGATGCAATACATAAAATTGCCATTAATTCACTAGCAACAGTTATTTCAAAATGATCTTCTCTTTCAATACCATTAACTTTGCTACCTAAACCAATTTGAATAGTTCTAAGTTCTCTATCATTCATATCTAAAGCACGTTTCCATACGATATGATTTGGATCGATATTTAATTCATTTCCTTGATAGATATGATTATCAATTACAGCACTAATTAAATTAATTGAACTTGTTAATGCATGCATATCACCAGTAAAATGAAGGTTTATATCATCACTTGGTTCAATTCTAACTTTTCCTCCACCAGTTGCTCCGCCTTTAACACCAAAAACAGGACCTAAAGAAGGTTCTCTTAAACATAATAAAGCTTTTTGTTTAATTTTAGCTAATCCATCAAGCAATGAAATAGACATTGTAGTTTTTCCTTCACCAGCTTTTGTAGGAGTAATTGCAGTTACTAATATCAATTTACCATCAGGATTATTATCTGCATTATTAAGAATTTCATCAGAAATTTTAGCTTTATAATTT
Source organism: bacterium (assembly GCA_963611005.1). GTDB lineage: Bacteria > Bacillota_I > Bacilli_A > RFN20 > CAG-826 > Onthovivens. The sequence goes on from CAVDQJ010000077.1 coordinate 4,094, forward strand.
CCATATAATTCCAAATATTTTTCATCAATACCTGCTTTTTTTGCAACTTTTTGAATATTTTGTAAATTCATATTAATACCTCCTTTACTATTTATTAAATTCTTCTTTGTGTTCTTGTATATATTTTACTGCTTCATCAACATTATTAAACCAATAATTTATATTAAATTGATGTTTAAAGAAAGTTAATTGTCTTTTAGCGTAATTTCTAGTATTTTTCTTTATTAAATCTTTAATTTCTTCTATTGTTAAATTACTATCAAATTCTTTATAACCTATCGCTTGAAGACCTCTTCTTGATCTATCATGATTTAAAAATAAATCATTTACTTCGTTTTCTAATCCTTCTATAAACATTTTATCAACTCTTTTATTGATATTTTCATAAAGTTCATCTCTTGAAGGGTTTAAGCCGATAAAAATAACATCATCATACAACAACTTATCTTTACCATTTTCATTTAATTCAGATTTATTTTTCCCATGTATCTTATAAATATATAACGCTCTTAAAAGTCTTTTTCGATTATTGTTTCCTATCTTTAAAGCATCTTCTTTATCGATTTCATATAACATTTCATATAGTTTTTGATTTTCGATATCGCTATAAAAATCACTAGGCATTGGTTCTTCTTCTAAAAACTTATAATCAAAAAGAGCAGCTTTTAAATAAAGTCCAGTTCCTCCAACTAAGATATGATTTCCCTTAGTATTTAAAATTTTTCTTGCATCAATTTGATATTTTGAAACATCGTAATCTTCATCAATAGAAACAAAATCATATAATTTATATTTTTTATCTTTTAAAACTTCTTTGCTAGGTTTAGCACTACCAATATTCAATTCTTTATAAACCTGAAATGCATCAAAATTAATAATATCTGCATCAAAAAGAGGTGATAATTTATCAGCTAAATCTGATTTATGTGAGGCAGTAGGTCCAACAATAGCAATAATCATTCTAAATCTAACTCCGCTTTTATCTCTTCAAAATAAATTTTAACTTCTTCTTTACTGTTTTTAAAATTGACAATCAAAGGATAATTATCATATTCTTCCTTTAATTTATTAAATTTATCTTTTTCTTCTTTATTCATCTTACATTTCTTTAAAAATTTCATCTCATTAATAATTCTATTTAAATGTGAATCACTATTAACAGCGTTTTTTAAAGAAATATAGTTTTTAACTATTGGCTCATTATAGACTTCTTCTTTTAAAGAATTTATATCTTCAAGAAGTTTATTCTCCATCAACAAGTTCTCCAATTAATGAATATAAATGATTTTCTTTAATCTTTATATTAACAATTTTTCCAATTAAAGATTTATCACCTTTAAAATGAACAATCTTCATATTTTCAGTATATGCTGAAAGTAAATCTTCATTCTTTTTAGATGGTCCTTCAACTAAACAAGGTAAAGTTTTTCCAACCATTTCTTCTGCTTTTTCATTAAAAGATACTTCTAAAGATTTAACTAATTCTTTAAATCTTTTAACTTTTTCATCATATGTAACATTATCAACTAATCTAGCAGCAGGTGTACCTTTTCTAGGTGAATAAATAAATGTATAAGCACTTGTGTATTTAACAATATCACAAATTTTAACAGTATCTAAAAATTCTTCATATGTTTCATTAGGGAAACCTACGATAATATCAGTTGAAAAAGCCATATCAGGTACTTTAGCTTTAATTCTATTTACTAAAGCTAAATACTCTTCACTAGTATATCTTCTACCCATCGCTCTTAAAATTGAATCACTTCCAGATTGAATAGGTAAATGTAAATATTTCATAATATTAGGATATTTAGCAATAACATCGATGACTTCATCTTTAAAATCACTTGGATAACTTGTTAAATATCTAAGTCTAGGAATACCTAGTTTTGCAACTTCTTCAAGTAATTTAGCAAATGTTGTGCCATCTTTTAAATCATTTCCATAACTATCGACATTTTGTCCTAATAATGTGATTTCTTGATATCCTTGATCAACCAATTCTTTACATTCTTTAATAATATCATCCATTGATCTAGAACGTTCTTTTCCTCTTGTATAAGGAACGATACAATATGTGCAGAATTTATTACATCCATAAGAAATGTTAACAAATGCTTTAAATTCGTTATTTCTTTTTGAAGGTAATTCTTCATAAACATCACCAACTTTACTTGAAACATCGACTAATACTTCATTAGGGTTTTTAAAATAAATATCTAAAATTTTAAGTAAATCTTGAAGATTATGTGTTCCAAACATAATATCAACTTGAGGATATGTCTTTGTGATAAAATCAATAATATGTTGTTGTTCAATCATACATCCGCAAATTGCTAAAATCATATCTTTATTATGATTTTTAGTTGCTTTAAATTCACCGATTTCACCATAAACTTTATCTTCAGCGTTTTCTCTAACAGCACATGTATTTAAAATTGCAATACTAGCTTCGTCTTTATTTTCAGTTCTTTCCATTCCTAAGCTCATCAAAAGACCAGACATAATCTCTTCATCACGAACATTAGCTTGACATCCATATGTTCTAATAAAAAATTTCTTGCCGTTATATGTAGCAATTAATTCTTCACTAGGTTTATATGAATATAAAATAGTTGAAGCCTCTTTATTTCTTTTTCTTGCAGCTTCAAGTGAAGGAAAATCAATTTTATTAATCTTTCTCATCTTCGTCCATCCTTTCAATAATCTTTATAGGAAATATTTCCTTTGCTTTAAAATTCAAATCATCAATTCTAATAACACAACCATTTAAAATCATGTCATCTTTTTCTAATAGTTTAAATCTTGCTGAATCATCATGTTTAATAATTCTATCTACAACGCTATTAATTTCAGTTCCTAAAACAGAATTATAACCACCGCACATTCCTACATCACTCATAAAAGCAACACCAGTTGATAATATTTGAGCATCATTAGTTTGAGTGTGTGTATGTGTTCCAATAACCGCTGTAACTGTATTTTTTAAAGAATAAGCAAATGCTTTCTTTTCTCCCGTTGCTTCAGCATGAAAATCAATAATATGTATATCGCTTTCATCTTCTTCAATAACTTTTAAAATTTCTAAATATGGATCAAGAATTTCTTGTTTCATATTCATAAAAGCTTGACCTAAAACATTGCTTACTCTAATACTAATTCCATCGACATCAAATAAACGAGTACCAACACCATGTGTTTCATCTTTTATATTTATTGGTCTAACTATAATTGAAGAATCATCAATATATGAATAAATTTCATCTTTATTGTTATAATGATTTCCTAAAGTTATACAATCAACACCGAGTTCTTTTAAAAATAAGTAATGATTTTTATTCATTCCTTTACCATTTGTAATGTTTTCACCATTAACAATTGTAAAGTCGATATCATACTTCTTTTTAAGCGAAAGAAGGTTCCTTTCAAGAACCTTTCTCCCTAATTTTCCACAAACATCTCCAATAAATAAAATGTTCATCTTTATTTAGCAGTTTCTACTGCTCTATATTCTCTAATAACGTTAACTTTGATTTGTCCAGGATATTTCATTTCTTTTTCGATTCTATCTTTAATATCCTTAGCCATCTTAAATGCTTCGACATCGCTAACTTTTTCAGGAATTACCATAACACGAACTTCTCTTCCTGATTGCATAGCGTATGATTGTTGAACTCCATCAAAACTCTTACAAATTTCTTCAAGTTGTTCAAGACGTTTAATGTATGTTTCAATTGTTTCGCTTCTTGCTCCAGGTCTAGCAGCAGATAAAGTATCAGCAGCTATAACTAAATTAGCGATTACAGATTTAGTTGGTACATCGCCATGGTGTGCTTCAATTGCGTTAACGATCAAATCGCATTCACCAAATTTTTTAGCAAGTCTAGCACCGATTTCAGTATGTGTTCCTTCGACTTCAAAATCACAAGCTTTACCGATATCATGAAGTAATCCTGCACGTTTAGCAAGTTGTTGATCTAAACCAAGTTCAACAGCCATAGCTCCACAAAGTTCAGCAGCTTCAATACTATGTTCGAGTTGATTTTGTCCATAACTAGTTCTATATTTAAGTCTTCCAATATAGTTAACTAATTCTTTATTCATATTGCTGATACCAAGTTTAACAACAACTTGTTCACCAGTTTTTCTAATAACTTCATCAACTTCTTTTTTACATTTTGCAATAACTTCTTCAATTCTTCCTGGTTGAATACGACCATCTTTAACAAGAATGTTTAAAGCTCTTGTTGCGATTTCTCTTCTAATTGGGTTAAAGCAAGAAATTGTAATTGCTTCAGGTGTATCATCGATTAAAATATCAACACCTAATAATTGTTCAAGTGATTTAATGTTTCTACCTTCTCTACCAATAATTCTACCCTTCATTTCATCACTAGGAAGTGAAATAACATTAACTGTTCTTTCTGTTGTGATTTCTTGAGCATGACGAGCAATTGCATAAGATAAAATATCTTTTGCTTTATTATCAGCTTCACTTTCAGCTTTTTCTTCTTCTTCCTTTAAATAACGAGCGATATTTAAATCTTCTTTTTCCTTAACTTTAGCAAAGATTTCTTCCCTTGCTTCTTTTTCAGTCATCTTAGCGACCTTTTGAAGTTCATTAATAATATCGTTTGTTTTTTCAGTAAGCACTTGAGCCTTCTTTTTATTCTCTTCGATTTGAGTGTCAAGATATCTATCTTTATCATCTAAAGATTGTTGTTTTTTAACAAGTTGAGCATCACGAGCATCACAATTTTGTTCTCTTTGAAGTAATTTGTTTTCTTGAGCAATAACTTCTTGTTTTCTTTCTTTGACATCTTTTTCAGCTTCAAGTTTAATTTGAGCAGCTTCTTGCTTAGCATCAAGTTGAGCATTCTTTTTAATATGTTCAGCTTTAACTTCAGCATCATCAACGATTTTTTGCGCTTTTTTAAGAGCAGTTTTTTCTTTAAATTTTGGTACAAAAATAATTACAACAGCACCGATTATTATTCCAATAACTAAAGCACCGAGGCAGATTATAAACCAAAATGTGTTCCATTCCATATTTAAAAATCCTTTCTAAAAATCTAATTAAAAGATACCTATTATGAAATAAAACGTAGAATCTATTTTAAACGTCAATATATATTCTTATTTAAAGCTTTTAGCTTAATAAAATTTATAACAAGTATCTATTTAAAAGATACTAGTTATATTATAACTAAAATGTCATCATTATTAAAGATTAAATTATTAAATAGATTAATAAAATTATCGTTCTATTCTTCAGAACTATTAATATCTTCGTTTATTGAAGGAATTTCTTCTTTAATTTCTTTATCACCTTTTTCTTTTGATAAAACATCTTCTTTTAATTTAACAAAAACATCTTTATGTTCAGATAAGAATTGTTTCGCGGTTTCTCTGCCTTGACCAATTCTTTCTCCATAAACTTCATACCAACTGCCACTCTTTTTAATAAATCCACATTCAAGGCCTAAATCCAATAATTCACCTTCTTTTGATATGCCTTTACCATAAATAATATCAACTTTACAACCTTTAAATGGAGCAGCAACCTTATTTTTAACAACTCTAATATTTGCAACATTACCAATTATATTTACACCATCTTTAATAGCTTCAGCTCTTCTTATATCAACTCTTACAGATGAGTAGAATTTTAAAGCTCTACCTCCAGTTGTTGTTTCGTTATTACCAAAAATAACACCAACTTTTTCTCTTAATTGATTGATAAAGATAATTGAACAACCATTTTTATTTAATAATCCAGTTATCTTTCTAAGTCCTTTGCTCATAAGTCTAGCTTGAGCACCAATACTTTGATCACTCATAACTCCATCAAGCTCAGCTTGAGGAACTAAAGCTGCGACACTATCGACAACAATCAAGTCAAAAGCTCCGGATTTTGCAAGCATTTCAACGATTTCTAAAGCTTGTTCTCCACTATCAGGTTGACTTAAAATTAAATTATCAATATCAACACCTAATGCTTTAGCGTATTCTGGATCAATACTATTTTCAGCATCGATAAAAGCAGCCATGCCACCAGCATTTTGAACTTCAGCAACAGCAGTTAAAGCAAGTGTAGTCTTTCCACTACTTTCTGGACCATAAATCTCGATAATTCTTCCTTTTGGATAGCCTCCGACACCTAATGCTCTATCAAGTAAAATAGAACCACTACTAATAGCATCGACATCACAAGTGTCCTTATCGCCTAAACGCATGATTGAACCTTTACCAAATTCTCTTTGAACTTGGTTTAAAGTATCTTCTAATAAATTTTTTTCTTCTTTTTTTACCATAAAATATTACCTCTACTACTCAAGACGTCTTGTTGTATTAATTTTTATGATAAATTTCTTCAATTAAATTAATTAAAGATTGAGCCATTTCTAAACATGCTCCACTTCTTATATCATTTCTCATTAATTTTCCAAATTTAAAAGGGAATTCATATAATTTATTATTAAAATAAACAGCACTATAGCATTCACCTACTGCTTTATTATCTTCGCAAACTGTAGGTCCAGCATTGCCTGTAAAAGATATGGTTATATTAGTAGAAAATAATTTATTTCCTTTTATAGCCATTTCGTTAGCTACTTCTTGAGAAACTACACCATATTTTTTAATAATATTTTTATCTACACCAACAATTTCACTTTTTGTTTCGGTTTTATAAGTAACTACACTTCCATAAAAAACCTTGCTTGAACCACTTACATCAGTTATCAATTTAGCAAAATATCCACCAGTAAAAGATTCAATTGTAGAAATTGTTAAATTATATTTTTTTAATGTTTCAACTAATTCTTTAATTATTGTTTCCATCTTCTTTAAAAACTTTAGAAAAATTATCTTTTAAGTAGATTACACCACTCAAAACACTTACAAAAGTTGCGATATAACATAAAATATCACTAATTTTAAGATATGTTGGGAATGAACTATCTAAATAAGAAAAAGGAAAACCATTTAATAAAACAACAAATATAGCTACCATTTGTAAAACAGTTTTCATTTTTCCAAATATATTAGCAGCGATAACAATATTTCTTCTTGCAGCCATAAAGCGAAGGCCATCGACAATTAAATCTCTTATTTCCATTAAAATAACACAAAAGAAAGGAAATAATCTCATCTCAAACTGAGTAGATAAACTAGAAAAACCGATACATAAAAATATCATCATACCATTTATAAGCATTTTGTCTGCTATAGGATCTAAAAATTTACCTAAATCAGTAACCATATTGTATTTTCTAGCGATATGACCATCTAAAAAATCTGTAAAACTAGCAATAGCAAATACTCCTAATATTATAAGCAATACATAATTCATGCTAACAGTAGATCCATCAATTGAATTTCCAATTGAAAAAGAACAATTAGCAATACATATTACACCTGTAGCATCAAGAAAATATAAGACTATAACAGCAACTATTAAAGCAAATGCTAATGCAATTCTAGCAATTGTAATTTTTGTAGGTAAATTTATTTTGATTTTATTCTTTTCTTCCATATTTTTACTTCTCTTTAAGTGAGTATTCAGTCCATAAGCCATGTTCTGTTTTATGTAATCATTTATCTAAGTATAAACTTACTATCCTCCATTCGATTCCTTTGGATAGTTTCCCCTACCAAATTTGGGTTTCTCGCTTATGGGGTTTACCAACGTTTCATCTTTTAATTTCTTAAAAGCTCGTCTCTGTGGCACTTTATAAAGTTTTTCCATGAGTTTCCTTTTAGGATTAACTTCGCCGTTACTTGCTCCCAAGTACCTAACCTTATTTATTAAGTTAGCATAATCACTACATTCATCACAGAATGTGCGAGCATGGACTTTCCTCAAGCTAATAAATTAGCCAGCGATTACATAGACTGAAATTTATTTAATTTTATTAGGATCTACTCCAAGTTCAGCTAACTTTACTTCATATTTACTACATTTTTGAAGCAATTCAAGAGGATCTAAATCTTCATGTGTTTTAGTTTTATTTGTTTCTAAAACAGCAATCTTACTTTTTAAAATAGAAATCTCTTGTTCTAATTCTCTAACATTAGATTTTAATGATTCGTTTTCTCTTTTTATTGAATTAAATTCATTTTCATAACTTGTTACGTTAGTTTCAATAAATCGATAATCAGCTAAGACTAAATCTAAAAATTTATCCACTTCATCAGCATCATAACCTTTTACATTTGCCTTAAATCTTTTGTTTAAAATATCTTTTTGAGTTAGTTTTAATTTCATAGTATTTCCTATGATTAAATTATAAATAATTTTACATGTTGTTTCAATTGTTAAATATATAAAAATTTGTTTTTAAAATTAGATAAAATATCTAGTTTTTTTGATAAATGCTAATATTATGATATAATATTAAAGAGGTAAAATTATGAGTAAACCAGTATTAGCATTAATTTATGATTTTGATAAAACATTAGCATGTGAAGATATGCAAAATTTTTCATTTATACCAAATTTAAATTTAACACCAAGAGAGTTTTGGACTATTACAGAAGAATACTGTACTAAACATGGTGTCGATAAAATTTTAGGTTACATGTTTGTAATGATTAACGAATGTAAAAAAAGAAATATTCCACTTACAAAAGACTATTTAGAACAATGTGGTAAAAAAATTAGATTTTATGATGGTGTTTCAACATGGTTTAAAAGAATCAATACTTATGGAAAAGAACACGGATTAAAAGTTGAACATTATTTAATTACATCAGGAAACAAAGAGATGGTTTTAGGTTCTCCTATTGCAAAAGAATTTAAACAAATTTTTGGTTGTGAATATATTTTTGATGAAAAGACCAAAGAAGCTTATTGGCCAAAAACTTGTATCAATTTTACACAAAAAACTCAATATGTTTTTAGAATTAGTAAAGGTTTAGTTGATACAAATAGCGATGATGAGAAATTAAATTCAAAAACCCGTAATAGACGTGTTAAATACGATAATATGATCTATATTGGAGATGGACTTACTGATGTTCCAGCAATGATTGTTGTTAAACAAAATGGAGGTCATTCTATCGCTGTTTATCCAAAAGGAATGAGCGATAAAGTTTCTTCATTATATTACGATGGACGAGTTAATTATATTTCAAAAGCTGATTATTCGGTTGGTGGACAACTTGAAAAAGAAGTTCAATTAATTATCGATTTAGTATCTGCTCAAGAAAGACTTGATTATAAAAAAGGTAAAATAGATAAAAGTTTATGATTTACGCTGTTTTATTAATGGCTGGAAAAGGCACTAGATGCCAAAGTTTTGATTTTAAACAATATGCAAAAATAAACAATATTGATTTGTTTTTATATCCTTTGAATACACTTCTATCAATTGATAATATTGATAAAATTGTTTTAGTTGTTGATGAAGAACATATTGAATACGTTAATAAAACTATTAAAAATTTAACAACAAATAAAGAAATTTATATCATTTGCGGTGGAAATACTAGAAAAGAAAGTGTTTTTAATTCATTAAAATTTATTGATAATTTTCATAATTGTGACTATGTTTTGATTCACGATGCAGCTAGATTTTTAATTTCTAAAGAAATTATAGAAAATTCTTTAGATGCTGTAAAAAAATATAACGCTACTACTTGTTATATCGATGCAGTCGATACAATTGCACTTAAAAACGATGAAAATTATATCGAAAATTATTTAAATAGAGATAAAATTATTAAAATTCAAACGCCACAATGTTTTAAATTTGATATAATTTTTAAGGCTCATCAAGAGTTAAGTGATAACTATTTTGATGATTGCAGTTTAATTAATAAACTTTTAAAAGATGTTTATCTAGTTAAAGGAGATGAAAAAAACTTTAAAGTCACTTCTAAACTAGACCTAATCTTAGCAGAAGCATTGGTTAATAAAAATGGGAACTAATATCGAATATAAAGTTAAAGATAACGTCACTGGAATTGTTGTCTCCATTAAAAATTATGGAGTTTTTTTAAGCTTTGATGGCGCTTATATCGGATTACTTCATATAAGTGAAATTTCTAATAATTTTGTTAATGATATTAATAAATATTTTGCTATTGGAGATAAAGTGTTAGTTTCAATTAAAAAAGTTGATGCTGCTAATAAATTTTTATCAGTATCTCTTAAAGATTTACCAAGCGAATTAAACAAATTTAAAGATATTAACCCAAGCAAAAAAATCACTTCTTATCTTAAAGAAATTGATTTTACTAAATTAGAAAAAAGCTTGCCTAATATGATTGAAGAAGAGTTAAAAAAGGAGAATTTAAAATGAAAATTGAAGTTGGATTTGAATATGTAGGAGAAAAAAACTTAGTCAATTTTAATACTAATAAAAATAAAGTTAAAAAAATTGATAAGATGATCAAAGAAAAAACAGG
>CAVDQJ010000078.1:0-2921 GCA_963611005.1 bacterium
TCAAGCTAATATCATTATTAGAGGTTTACAAAATAAAGAAAAGATAGATAATCTTTTAATGGAAGGTTTTACTAATAACGTAGCTTCATTAAACGAAAAATTAAAAGAGAGATGTTTAGATTATCCATATATTAAGTATGATGGATATAGAATATATTTCCCTTTCTTTAATAGAGTTACTAATGAAGTATATTCTAATGAAGTAGAAAAATTAAAAGAAGCTCCATATAGTGATTTATTTTTAAATTACAAGCCATTTTTAGTAGATCCATTTGATACATATGGAGTGGATTTATATGATTCTACATTTACTAAACTTGTTAGAGTTGATGAAGATTGTACATCTATTGCATTTTATTCATATCATTTAAATGCTGTATTTATCATCAATAGACAAGGAGGAATAGATAATATTATTTATCTATTCGATAAATATTTAAAAAACATCAATAAATCACATGTTATTGAAAGAGTTAAAGAAGTTGTGAAGTGTTATTATTCAAATAATTTACATCTATTTATCACAACATTATATAAAAATGAATTTATAAGTTATAAGGTATATAAAAAGTTATGCAAAGCAAAGAAAATTTAACATTTATCATCGAATTTTTAGGTTGTAAAGTCAATAGTTACGAAGCTGAATGTGTTGGTAATTTATTGCTTGAAAAAGGTTATAAAGAGTTCGATGAAAAGAAAGATAAATATCCTACAGTTATAGTTATTAACACTTGTAGTGTTACTCAAACTAGTGAAGCTAAAGATAGAAAAGTTATCAAACAATATAGAAAAAAATATAAAAAATCAATTCTTGTTGTTATGGGTTGTTATACTCAAAGAGAATATGAATATGTAGCAAATGAACTTAATGCTGATATTGTTTTAGGTACGTCAAAAAGAAGTTTAATACCTGAATATATCGAAGAATTTAAAGCTAAAAAAGAAAAGATTATTATCCATGAAGAAAACAATTCTATTAAAAAATATGAAGGTTTAACATTAACTGATTCTTTACTTACTACAAGGGCTTATTTAAAGATACAAGATGGATGTGATAATTATTGTACATATTGTTTAATACCTTATATTAGAGGTAGAAGTAGATCTAGAGATAAAGATGATATATTAGCTGAAGTAGATAGATTAGTTAAACTAGGTTATAAAGAAATAGTATTGACTGGTATCGATATGGGAAGTTATGGAAAAGACTTTAATAATGGATATACTTTTTCAGATTTAATATATGAAATATTATCTAAAAATAAAGATTTATATAGACTTAGAATATCTTCTTTAGAAGATAGTCAAATAGATGATAAATTCATTCAATGTTTAAAAGAATTTCCTAATTTAGCAAATCATCTCCATATTCCTCTTCAAAGTGGTAGTGCATCTATTTTAAAAAGAATGAATAGAAAATATGATTTAGCTTCATTTAAAGAGAAAGTTAATTTAATTAGAAGTGTTAGAAGTGATATCGCTTTAACTACTGATGTTATTGTAGGATTCCCTGGAGAAAGCGATGATGAATTTGAAGAAACATTTTCTTTTTGTAAAGATATTAATTTTTCAAAAATTCATGTATTTCCTTATTCAAAAAGAGATGGCACAATAGCAGCTAAACTTCCTAATCAAGTATCGGATTTTGATAAAAAATTAAGAGTTAGTAAACTTATTGCATTATCTGATATTATGCAAAATGAATACAATAAAAAGTTTGACGATCAAGAAATGGAATTTTTAGTAGAAAATTATGATTCTTTAAAAAAAGCATACAGAGCTCATTCATCAAATTATTTAGAATTTTATATTCCTAGTGAAGAAAATATAGAAGGAAACATTGTAAAAGCAAAATACACATCAGAAGTAACAATAGATTTTGACAATGTCAAAAAATTATTTTCTCGATAGTATCGATATTTTAAAGATTTTTTTTGAATATGTCATACATATTTTGAAAAATGATTATAATTTGTTTATAATATACAAGATTTAAAAAGGAGATTTAATTATGGCAGTACCTCAAAGAAGAACTAGTAAAACTACTAAAAGAATGAGAAGAACACATTATAAATTACACGTTAATGGAATTTGTACATGTTCACATTGTGGAGCTATGGTCCACGCTCATACAGTTTGCCCAAAATGTGGTTATTATGATGGCAAACAAGTCGTTAAAGGCAAAGAAGAAAACAAATAAGGCATATTTTAATGCCTTTTTTATTAGGAGAATATTATATGGAATACAATAAATTAATCGACAACACATTACTTAAAGCTGATGCAACAAAAGAAGATATCAAAGCATTATGTTTAGAATCTATTAAATACGATTTTAAATCAGTATGTATCAATCCTTCTTTCATTCCTTTTGCTAAAGAAATTTTAAAAGGAAGCGATGTTTTAGTTTGTACAGTTATCGGTTTCCCTCTTGGACAAATGAGCACTAAAGCTAAAGTATTTGAAGCAAAAGATGCTGTTGAAATGGGAGCTGATGAAGTTGATATGGTTATCAACATTTCTAAATTAAAAGATCAAGAATATGATTATGTTTTAAATGAAATCAAAGAAATTAAAAAAGCAGTAGGCAATCACACTTTAAAAGTTATCATTGAATGTTGCTTATTGACAAAAGAAGAAATTGTTAAAGCTAGTGAACTTGTTAAAGAAGCTAAAGCAGATTTTGTTAAAACATCTACAGGATTCTCTAAATGGGGAGCAAAAGTAGAAGATGTCGCTTTAATGAAAAAGACAGTAGGTGATGCTTGTGAAGTTAAAGCTGCAGGTGGAGTTAGAACTCATGAAGAACTCCTTGAAATGGTTGAAGCTGGAGCAACAAGAATTGGCACATCTAGTGGTGCTAAATTAATGTAATTTAATATTAAATATTGTAAGCTTAATAAAAGTCTTAAGGTTGATTC
>CAVDQJ010000079.1:0-7541 GCA_963611005.1 bacterium
GCTATAGTGATATAGTGACGCAAAACTAGAGGGACTTAATAAAATGAGAAGTTAGCCAGTTGCCATTCGGTAGTTATTAAAGAAAAATTAATTATTTGATAGGTAATTGGTTTTTTATTTAATAATATATCTTAGGACTTACAAATTTTATTACATATTTAATGAATTTTATCGCACATATGAAGTTTTTAAATATTTAATTATTTAAAAGGTTTTTAATATGGTTGATTTAACTTATGTAAAGAAGAAAAGAAGAAAGAAGATTGCTACTATAGTAACTGGTGTTACTGGAGTATTACTTGTTCCATTCTTGATACTTTCTTTTATCGGTAGAGAAATAGGTCACTTTAATGTTGCTTTAAAAAACTCTAATGTATCTTTAGCATTATCTGTAGATGAAGAACTTAAAGAGACAAGTACTTTAATATCTATAAAAGATTTACCAAGTTATGCTGTATATTCTAATGATGCTATCAATAGATACTATACTGATGAACAACTTGATACAATTAGTAGTAATGACAATGTTGGAAAAAGAATAAATCCAAATACAAATGAAGTTAGTGCTTTATATTTCTTTAAGTACACTTTTTATGTTACTAATGTTGGAGAGATGAATGCTAGCTATGATATCAAGTTATCTATTACTGATAACAAAAGACCTAGCAATGTCAATTATTCTTTAGACGATATCCTTCGTATTAGATGGTACGAAAACGACAAAGATAGTACTGATCACAATTATGTTACATACGCTAAGAAGAGTTTAACTCCTCATTTTAATGATGGAGATGATACTCCTAATTATGATACCTGTATCGGTGGAAGTGATGCTAGTGGAGTCTGTAAAGATGGATACGCTACTCAATTTGAAGATGATACAGTTATTTTTTCTAGCAATGTAAATCACTTTAAAGTTAAAGATACTAAAAGATATACCATGGTTATGTGGCTTGAAGGAAATGATCCTGAAGCTTTTGGTACAACCCCAGATGAAACCTATTTAAAATTAGCAGTCAATATAGAGGCATATGAAGAAGTTAACTAATAAAAAACATATTATATCAGCAATTATATCGATTACTGCAATGTTGTCGTTACTTGGTAGTGCTGGAGCTACTTTAGCATGGTATCAATATAACACAAGTGCACGTATTCAATATGATGGAACTTCCATTGGTAGCTCCAAGATTTTTGATATTGGTTTAGTTAGTACAATTAATCTTCCTAATGCTAGTCAATATGGATTAAAACAAGATGAAACTAATCCTAAAATTTATTGGGCTAGTAGTTCAATAGATAACGATGCTACAAAATACTATTTAAAACAAAATGGATATGCTACAAACGCTGTTAATGCTGTAACTAGTGGAAAATACACTACAGCTGGAGATTTTTCTTTAAAGAAGAATCCAGAACATGGAGAGAATTATATCGATCAATGGGGAAGACCAATTAAAGCTTCTACATCAGATTATGTTCACTTCGATTTAGTATTTAGAATCAAAAATATTACTAATACTGGAACAGTTGTTGCTAATAGTGGAAATATCTATTTAAACAAAGCAGATTTTGATGGTGAAGGCAATTTAGCTCACACTATGAGAATGCATGTTAAAAATAGTGAAACTAATTTTATTTTAAATCCTAGTGAAACAGATGATGGATATGATACTGTTGGTGGTTTATTAGATTTAAATAAAGATGGTGTATATGACTATAGAGATAGTTATGTAGCTAGTAATAGAAAAGAAATTGTATATGGAGAAACAGAAGACGGTACTGTTACATATAAAGATAGTGTTACAACTGATGGAGTAGATGTAGCTGATGCTAATGAATCTAGTTTTGTTGCAGAACACAAAAATGGTATATATGCAGTAGATGAAACTAAAACAACATATGCAAAATCATATTATTTAGGATATGATTCAGTCATTAAAGACAAGATGGTCATCACTTCAATTAGTGCAGATACTTATGCTTATTTATCTGTAGATGTTTATCTTGAAGGATGGGATTTAGAATTGATCGACAAAGAGATGGAACATTTCTTTGCTTTAAGTTTGGAGTTTGGTATCGATGAAGAAGACTAAAAAAAAGATATTAGTTCCAGCTTTATTAACAGGTGTTATTGTAACTTTAATCGCTTCTACTAGTATGACATTAGCATGGTATGCTAATGGTTTAAATCTAGAAGTAAACAATGTTAAAGTTTCTTTAGTTAGTGATCCAAATCTTGAAATTGGAATACGTAACAAAGAAGGAATGATTGTTTGGTATGAAGATGAAGTACCTAGTAGTGCTTTAAAGCCATATCATATTGAATTATTTAAACCTGTATCAAGTATGTATTCATCTAAATTTATTGATACAAAAGAATCTTGGCCTGTATTTAGAGAAAAATATGGTTATCCAATAAAAGACAACACAACAACATATAAAGAGAATAGTGTTGCTAGTGATGGATATTTCTCACTTGAGATATATTTAAAGAGTGATAGTGATGTATATGTTACTGTAGATGATTCTAGCTACTTTAAAGGAAATACTGCATTAAACAAGATTAAAGCAGAAGACTTAAGAAGTAGATATCCTGATTTAACAGTAGATGAAATAGCTTCTAGAATGGACAATATTGAAAAATCACTTAGATTTTCATTATTAGAAACTAGTGAAGATAACTATAAATATACTATTATTGATCCATATAAAGAAACTGATACATATTATTCAGGTAGTTTAGATATTGATGCTAATGGATTTTATGACTCCTATTTAAATTCAGATGGTAAAAGAAATGAATTTTTATTCGGAGAATATTATAATGATGATAAGATAGTTTATTCATATAACAAAGATACTATTGGTTATAGTGGAGAATTATCTACATTCAATTCTGGTCATCAAAGCGATACATATGTAGTAGACTTAGATGCATCAGTAGAAAATGGACTTACAAGAGTCAAAGAAAATAGTGTTAGCTTAAAAGAAGCTAGTAAAAATGATGAACTTATAGCTTTAAAACATGATGAGATGAAACGTTTTGTATTCTCAATCTATATCGAAGGATGGGATCTTGACAATACTAATGTCAATGAATATGGTGCGTTTACATCGATGTTTAAATTTAAAGTAAGCAAGGAGAATTTGTAGTATGGGTGTATATTTTGAGTATTTAGGAGAATTATTAAAACAATTCTTTATAGACTTTGGAAACTTTTTCAAAGATGTTTTTGCTTCACCTTGGGCTAATGTTCCTAAAAATGTTGAGTATTATAACTCTTTATTTAGTCAATACTCACCAGATTTTGGAGTAGGTGGTTGGATATTCTTTGTTTTATTCATCATATTATTTGCAGCTTTTATATTAGGTTTATTATTCTTAATCTTTTTAGGTTTAAGAAAATACATTAGATTTGTCAAAAAAGAAATCGACAAAGAAAAATTAGAAGAAACAATTGAAAGACTTAACTATGAGTTATATAACGCTATTAAAGAAAAAGATAGAATTCTTTCTTTAAAAGTAGGTGAACTTGGTTATATACCAAATAGTAAAGAAAAACAAGAAGCTCAAGAAGTTATTGAAGAAGTATCTTCTCGTTTCCCTAAATTAACTTATGTTGATCATGAATATAAAGATTTTAACAGTGATATTCCTGAAGTAGAAAATTTAACATTAGAAGAAATTTGTACTTCATTTAGAAATTATGCTGCTAGTCAATTGAAGTTATATTACACAATTGATACTATCAGACAATTATTCGCAGGTATGGCAACTTCAAAATTAATTATTTTAGAAGGTATCTCTGGTACTGGTAAAACATCTTTACCATATGCTTTAGGTAAATTCTTTAATTATGATGCTAATATCTGTTCTGTACAACCTTCATGGAAAGATAGAAGTGAATTAATCGGTTACTACAACGAATTCACTAAAAAATTCAATGAAACAGAATTCTTAAAAGCTTTATATACTGCAATGTATAGAAAAGATATCAACTTAATCGTACTTGATGAAATGAACCTTGCTCGTATCGAGTATTATTTCGCTGAATTCTTATCTGTCATGGAAATGCCTAATATCAATGAATGGAAGATTGAGTTAATTAACTCTTATTCTAGTGACGATCCTAAAAATGTTATCAATGGTAAGATTTTAATTCCTCAAAACGTTATATTCTTTGGTACAGCTAATAACGATGACTCTACATTTACAATCTCAGATAAGGTTTATGACCGTGCTATCTCATTATTCTTTGATAATAAAGGTATCGCATTTGATTGTGATTACCAAGAATCATTAAATGTCAGTTATGATCAAGTAGATAGATTATTTAAACAAGCTATCGAAGATTTCCCAGTATCTGATATGATTTTAGATAAATTTGCTAAATTAGATGACTTTGTTATCGCTAAATTTAAATTAGCATTTGGTAACCGTATCTTAAAGCAATTAAAAACATTTATTCCTGTTTATGTTGCTTGTGGAGGTACTGATCTTGATGGTTTAGACTTTATCTTTACTAATAAGATCTTAAAGAAATTTGAATCATTAAATATCGCTTTCTTACGTGATGAATTAAAACAATTAAATAACGAATTAGATAAGTTATTTGGTAAGAATTCATTTAAGATGGCTCATAGATACATCGATAACTTAATCAAAATGTCTCAATAGTTAATTAATATATGGAAGAAAAAGAAACATTAAATACAAAAGAAACAGAAGTAGAAAACAATAAAGTTAGTGAAGATAATGCTAACTCTATTTCTGCTACTACAAAAAAGAAGAAAAAGAAAAAGAGAGTTAATAAACTTAGAAATCAAAAAGTTTCTTCTTCTTTTGAAAAAGCAAATAAAAAATTAACTAGTAGAATTAATAACTTAAAGAAAAAAGATAAAAATTCTGGTGAAATATATTCTGCACTTAAAAATGGTAGTAACCAATTTTTAAGAATGAATAGAGTTGAAAACTCAAACTTTGATCTTACATGGATGAAAAGAATTGAGCAAACTATTCCTGCACTTGATGAAATCATTAGAAATCCAAAAATCAATACTAAAAATGTTTCAAATGTTGTACCTATTGAACTTGCTAGAAAGACAAATAGTGAATCAATACAACATTTATCAACACACTCTCAATTTGTTAAAGAGATCAATGAAGATGGTGAAGTTATTCCTTCAAAGATTTTAAATATTGAAGCAGAAGATAACTACATCACTTATGAAAATAAATTTATTGCTACTTTAATTAGAAGACTTCTTTTATTTGTAGAGAAAAGATATGAATATATCGAAAAATATTCTCCTATGAAAGATTATGAGATTTTATATGTTAAAAATAGAAGTGTTATTAATGGAGTAGAATACATTATTGAAAGTAAAGTAATAGCAGCTAAAGAATCTGAATCTAGTAATGATAAACTCATAGCTAGTGAAGAATTTGGTAAAAGAATTGCTACTATTAGAAAATATGTCAAATATTTTTATTCATCTCCATTTATGAAGATGTTTAAAAATGAAAAGAATGTTAGAGCTCCTATTTTACAAACTAACATTATTAGAAAAAACCCAAGATATAGAAAATGTTATGAATTATATAAATTCATTGAAAGATATGATAAGTTAGGTGTTAACTTTGTTATTAAAGAAGATTATAAAGATTTTTCTGATAAAGATAAAATCGAAATGTATAACTTATCTTTAGCTAATGTATTAACACTTAAAGGAAGTGATACAAATCATAAGATTAAATCTACTAAGAAAGTTAAATCACCTAAGATTTTAAAATCTATGGATGATGATATCTTTACATTCTATCCTTTAGGAACTGATCCTGAATTTATTAGAATTGATGAAGAATATCTTAACTATAAAGAATTAAATACTAAAGATTTAAAGAAAAAACCTGATGATTTAGAAAGAAAGTTCAAAATCGGTAATTACCTTAAAAAAGGTAAAAATGATGTTGAAAAGAAAAGAAGAGAAGAACTTTTAAAACGTAAAAAGAAAGAAAACGTTCAATTTGAAAAAGAACAAAAACGTTTACTTGCTGAACAAGAAAAAGAAATGGCAAGAAGAGCAGCTGAAGAAAGAAAAGCACAAGAAAGAGCTAGACAAGCTGAACTTGAAAAAGCAAGACAATATGTTAGAGATGAAGCTAAAAAACAAAATGCTGAAATGGCTGATGAATTGTCTGAACTTGAAAAAGCAAGACTTGAGGCTTTAAAACAAGCTGAAGCTGATGCTAAAGAAAATGAAGCTAATGTACAAGATACTCCAGTAGTTGAAGAACCTACTCCAGTTGAGGAAGTTGCTCCAGTAGTTGAAGAACCTTTAGAAACTGAAGTTGCTCCTATTGAAGAAGAAACTTCAGTAGAAGAGACTATTGAAGAACCTACTCCTACAGTAGAACCTACACCTAAAGTAGAAGAAGTTAAAAAACATACTGTTAAAACAGTTGTTAATAACTACTACAATGGTGTAAAAGCAGATGAAAAGGTTATAGAAAAAGAAGAAACAGGTGAAGAAGATAAAAATAAAGTAGTCAATAACTTTGTTAATAACTTCTATATTAAACCTAAAAAGAAAGAAAATAAGTAGTTTAGATTTTAAATATGAAAAGTAAAGAAGAAAGAAAAGCAGAAAGATTAAAGAAACCATTATGGAAAAGGATACTTAGTGGTATTGGAACTGGCCTTGTTGTTATTATTGTAGGTATAGTTGTTGTATTTGGTATCGCTAGTTTAGTAGCTCCTACAACATATGGAGTAAAGGTTATATTTAATCATGCTGTTCTTGTAGTTCTTACTGATAGTATGGAACCTGCTTATCCAGTTGGTAGTGCTGTATTTGTTGAAACAGTTAAAGCTGAAGATATTAAAGTTGGTGATGATTTAACATTTTATTACGATCAATTAGGTATGACTATTACTCATAGAGTATCTAATATCGATAATAATAATGGAATTTATACATTTACTTTACATGGTATTAATACTCATAGTACTCAATGTGGAAGTGAAGATAATCCTCAAGATTGTACTGATCAAACACAAGTTGTTACATATGATAAAGTTGTAGGTAAAGTTGTTGGTTCATCATTAGCATTTGGTAAATTCTATTCGTTTATGACTACTCCTTGGGGACTTGTTATAGTGTTACTTATCCCAGGAGGATATTTAATATTTGTATCGATACAGACTATTGTTAAAACACTAAAAGAAAAAGATGATGAAGAAAAATTAGAAGTAACGGATAAAGATGGTAATAAAGTTGTTATTGATTCTAATTCAACAAAAGAAGATAAGTATTCATCATTATCTGAAGAAGATAAAAAAAGATTAAAACAAGATTTATTAAATGAGATGTTAAAAAATAAAGAAGGAGGAAACAAGAATGAGTAATAGAAGATTATTTAATGTAGTAGCAACTATAACATTCTTTGCTTTCTTTGCTGTTTTTATTTTATTATATATCTTTTTAGTATTCATTCCTTATGGATATAGCAACTTAACTGTTGCAGTATTCTGTAT
>CAVDQJ010000080.1:0-12658 GCA_963611005.1 bacterium
CTTTGATTATGATGAATATGTAAATATCATTAAAGATGGTTATGATTTTAATGCTAATATTTCAAAAGATATTATCAAAAACTTATTAATAGATGTTAAAAAGAATTATTTCTTAGAAAACGATGAAAATTATTGGTATAACAGCGTAAAAGATATTGCTAATAAATACAATTTTGCAGTTGATGGAAAAGCTTATAAAGAAAATCCAAGCGCTTATACAGGTAATATGAATGATTTCTGTGAAATTTTAAGAGTTATCGTTAGCGGAAGAAAAGTTACTCCAAATTTATTCTCGATTTTAAAAATATTAGGAGAAGAAGAAATTTCTAAACGTATCGATTTATATTTAGGAAAATAAGAAAATGTATTGGCACGAAACTTTATATCAAGTATTAAATACAATAAATACTGTAATACTATATTTAATAGGTATTCCTTTTGCATTACAACTTATTTATATGCTTCTTTTTTGGTTAAAGAAAAAGACATATCCTAAATCAGATAAAAAAGCCAAAATAGCAGTTTTAATTCCTGCACACAATGAAGAAGATGTTATATATGATACAATTACACATTTAACAAACAATCAAACATATCCTCGTGATAAGTATGATGTTTATGTTGCATGTCATAATTGTACAGATAACACAGTAGAACTTGTTAAAAAAGCTGGAGCTATCCCTATTATATATAATAATGATAATCCAAAAGAATCATTTTTAGCGTATAACTTAAACAATGCTTTTAAATATTTATTAGAAAATGATAAAGATTATGAATTTTATATTAGATTAGATGCAGATAATTATGTAAATGATGAATTCTTAGATTTGATGAATGATGCTTATCAAAGTGGAGTTGATTATGCTAGAGGCTATGAATCTGCTAAAAATATGACTCAAAGTTTATATACAAAAGCTTGTGGATTATATTATATATTTGATTCAAGATTTGGTAGTAGAGTTAGAGAAAAACTTCATATATCAGCTCATGTTAATGGACCTGGTATGATGGTTAGTAAAAAAGCATTACTTCAAAATGGTGGTTTTAATTGTTTTACAATTAGTGAAGATGCTGAATTTACATTTAGTTTAATGCTTAAAGGTGTTAAAGGGCATTTTGTAGAAGATGCTGTAATTTATGAAGATTTACCATCAACATTAAAAGATACTTATAACCGTAATATTCGTATTGGATCTGGTAGTAGAAGACTTATATTTGGAAAACTTGGAAAAATGTTTTTAAAATTCTTCTACACATTTAGATTTTCATATTTAGAAATGTTTTTAACTTATTTCTTTAACATAATATGTGTTTTATTAATAAGTTGGTTACCATTATTCTATATTTACGATCTTATATATTTAGGAATGTGCGGATATGGTAATATTGTAACTAGTATGGGTGCAGATTATTATTTAAATTTATTTAAAACCACACTTATAGTTATTGCTATAGCGTTAACATTCTTATTTATGTTTTGTGGTTGGTTACAAGGTTTCTTGCTTATATTACTCGATTATAAGAAAATGGGTGCTAAAAAAAGAAGAGAACTTGTCGATGGAGCATTTATGTTTCCTTTCTTCTCTGTTATTTATATCATAACAATTGCCTTCGGTATGTTATCTAAACCAAGATGGAATAAGGTAAAACGAAACGCCGAATATACGAAAAAACTAGAAAATAAAGTTAAAGATAACGAATAAAATATTATTTATAAATAAAAAGGTTTGATAATTAAATCAAACCTTTTTTAATTTTGATTGGTACAGTATACGGGATTCGAACCCGTGAATGTTGCCTTGAGAGGGCAATGAGTTAAGCCGCTTCTCCAATACTGCATTGCTAAAAAATTATAGCATGTTAAGAATTAAAAATCATCATATAAAGTGATGTTTCGTCTTTATGTACACCAGCATGGTTGCCAACAAAGAAAACATCTGCGTATTCATCATTAATCATATATTTAGAATCTGAAATTAAGAAGTAATCACCTAACATATCATCAAATAAAGGATGTTCTTTACCATATCCAAATACATGTTCATCTTTGATTTCTTGTTTAGATTTTAAAATAAATTTATCTTTTAAGTATTCATTATAATGCTTTACAAAAGCTTCTTTATCTTTAACTCTAAATGAAGAGAATCTTGGTTCTATGGAAATATATGTTTTATCTAAAGTCTTTAATAATTCTTTATCTTTTTTAAGATAGAATTGATCAACATCCATCATACCATGATCAGCATGTAAAATAAACAAAACATCTTTATTGTTATTTACTAATTTTTCTAATTCTTTTACTAAAAACAATATGATTTCCTCAGTCTTTTTACAATTTACACCTTCCATATGCATTGTATGATCTGGTTCGGTGCAATAGGAATATAAGAAATTATTTGTTTTTAATAATTCATCAGTTTTATCAAAATATTTCTTTAAAGTTACAAGTTCATCTTCATCTTTACTAGCTAACATAAATGATTGAATAGAACTAGCTTTGTATTTTCCTTCTTTATTTATTAAATCCCAAATTCTATCTACTTTTAATAAACTATCAGACATAGAAGGATATTTTTTATCTTTTAATAATTTACTAACAGAAGGAAATACATGAATTTCGTCATCGTATTCTTTAAAATATTCAGTCCAACCTAAATACCCTGTTTCAAGAGGATATTTGCCTGTTGTTAAAGATGTAGTAGCAGCAACAGTTGTAGGTGGATATACAGATTTAAATTCTTTAAAGATATGTTCTTTTATAAATGGAATTCTATCTGAATATAAATCAATGATTGCTTTACCAAAAGCATCAAATAAAACTAAACAGACTTTCTTTTTATTTGATTTTTTTAATACTTCGTCAAGTGGCTCATAAGAGTCGTGAAATGTAGGTACTTCAAAGTATTTAAGAATAGAGTTTCCTACATTACATAATGTGTTTTTTGGATCTAATGTTAAGTTTTTCATATACTAATATTGTAATAAAAAAATCCCTATTTTGGTAGGGATTTTATAAAATTGATAATTTATGAAACTATAATAATCTGTTGTAGTATTCAACGATTAATGATTCATTGATATCTTTTGATAATTCGTTTCTTTCAGGAAGTCTTGTGAATGTTCCTTTGAAATTAGCTTTATCAAGAGTAACATATGATGCAGTAACAGTTGTAGCTTCTAAGTTAGCTTTAACGAAAGCGATGTCTCTTGAATTTTCTTTGACACTGATTTCATCATTAACTGAGCAAAGATAGCTAGGAATATCAATCTTTTTGCCATTGACAAGGATATGTCCGTGGTTAACTAATTGTCTAGCTTGAGCACGTGTACTAGCAAAACCAAGTCTGTAGACAAGGTTATCAAGTCTTGATTCAAGAATTCTCATGAATGCTGTACCTGTAACTTCTTTTGAGTTAGATGCAATTAAGAATAATCTACGGAATTGTTTTTCATTAACGCCATACATATCTCTTAATTTTTGTTTTTCGAGTAATTGTTTGCCGTATTCTGAAATCTTCTTTTTGTCTTGGCCGTGTTGACCAGGAGCATAAGCTCTCTTCTTTAATTCTTTTCCATTTTCAAGAACAGAAAAGCCTAATCTTCTGGAACGTTTCCATGTTGATCCTAATTTTCTCATATTTTTTCTCCTTTTTAAAATTTGCATTAAACAAAGAGTTTAAATTCCATTCTTCGGGTGAAACCTATTCGTCTTTGTAGCTAAGACTACTTTTTATAAGGCATCATCAGACAAGAAGTATTTAAATGCTGCGTTTAAGCCTTAATAATATATACCAAAAAAAATAAGAAATCAACTAAAAGTTATGGAATCTAAATTATATTTAGTTTACAATATTTTATATGAAAAATTTTGTAGTTTTAGATGGTGTAAATTCTTCACTTACTTGGTTATGGATTCTTCTAGGAGTAGTCCTAGGAATAATTATTATTGTAATAATTATTTTTTTGTTAAACAAGTATGTAATTTCAAAAAAGAGAATTCAAAAAATAATTAATGAATTAGATAGAAGATATGAATATTTACACGGTTTATTAACTGGACAAGATTCTCAATATATTCAAAGACTTGACATAATTGGAAGAACAAATTTACTTTATATTGATATCCATGCTACATATTCAAAAAAATATAAAGAAGTAAAAGATACAGCAGATTATGGTTTTCAAGAAATTTTAGTCGAATTAAAAAGTCTTTGTGATGAAAATAAAAATAAAGAATTTTTTGCTAAATATAAAGAAAAAGCTCCTTTAATTAAGAAATATGATAATGCTATTAATAGTTTGAATGAAGAACTTATTGCAGTTATTAAACCTGAAGAAGAAGCAAGAGAAGCTGCTTTAGTTTTAAAAGAAAAATTACGTCAAGTCAAATCTATGTTTAACGGAATAGAATCCGAATTATTTTACGTTAGTGATTCTTTTAAAAAAGTATTTGATGAAATTGAAAGTAGATTTAAAAAATATGAGAATTTTATAGAAACAGCTGAATATGATGAAGCTAAAGCTTTACTTCCTGATATCGAAAATGTTTTAAATTATCTTGAAAAGATTGTTGGAACTTTACCTCAACTTATTAATAGTGCAACTCAAGAAATTCCTTCTAGAATTGAAAATATTAAAGATAAATATAATGAATTAACATTAAAAGGTTATCCTCTTCAAAATATTGAATTTAATGAAAAGATTAAAGATATTGAAACTAGATTAGATGTTTGTTGTGTAAATATTAAAAAATTAAATGTTAATTCAGTTGTAACTAAGATTCAAGAAATCGATAATGATATATCAAGAATTGAAGATGAATTTGATAACGAAGTTGCTTCTAAAGAAGAATTTGATCAAAAATTTGGCAGTGCATCATCAGATTTTTCAAGTTTAGAAACAGCTTTTATTAAATTAAGTAATTCTTTAATTAAAATTAAACAAATTTATTTAGTAGATGAAACACATTTACATAATTTTAATATTTTAAAAAGTAATATGGATGAAGTAAGTAAAGATAAAAGAAGACTCGAAATATATATTCATAGTAAAGAAAAAACACCTTATTCAAAACTTAAAGACAAGGTTAATGATTTATCTAATGGAAGTAAAAAATTAAAAGAAGAATACGATTCATTTATTGAATATATTGAATCTTTAAAGAGTGATTCTGAAAATATTTATAAGGATATAAATGTTATATTCTTTAAATTAAAAGAATACGAAGGTAAAGAAGTTAGTATTATGAATTCTAGTATTGTACTTAACTTAAATCCTTTATTTGATGATTGTTATGATTGTATTGATAAAATATACGCTTTAACAAAAGTAGTTCCAATTGATGTAAATAAAATGAAGGAACATTATGAAACATTATTAACAAAGAGTAATACAATTTTTAATGCTATTGATGAAGTATTATCTTATAAACAAAAAACAACAAATAACGTTATTTTAATGAATAGAGATAGAGCTAAATTCCAAGATATAAATACATTATTAACAAAAGTAGAAGTAGCATATTTTAATGGTAAGTATAAAGACGCTTATTTAATGAGTGAAGATGTTTTATCAAAACTTAAAGATAAAGCAGGAAATGTACAATAAAATGATATATTTTGATAATGCAAGTTCAACAAAGCCTTTTTTAAAGACTGTTGAAATATATAAAGAAGAATGTTTAAATTCATATGCAAATCCTAATTCAATTCATGCTTTAGGGATGCATAATATGACTAAAGTAAATAGAATAAAAGCAAATATATTAAAGTTATTTAAGTTAGATAGTAAATATGAAGTTATCTTTACTAGCGGTGCAACTGAAAGTAATAATTTAGCAATTTTAGGTTATTGTAGAAAAAATAAAAATAAAGGCAAACATATTATTACATCTAAAATCGAACATGAATCTGTTTTAAATGTTTTTGCTCAACTTGAAAAAGAAGGTTTTAAAGTTGATTATATTGGTGTAGATCATGATGGAAATATATTGCTTGATGAGTTAAAAGAAAAAATTGATAACGAAACAATTTTAGTTGCATTAATGTCTTCTAATAACGAAATTGGAAGTGTGTTAGATATTAAAAAGAGTAGGGAAATCATATCGAAATTTCCTAAATGTGTATTTTATAGCGATATAGCTCAAGCTATTGGAAAAGTTGATTTAAATTATTCTTTAATTGATATGTTTGGGTTTAGTATGCATAAAATCCACGGACTTAAAGGAAGTGGGTTATTAATTAAAAAGAAAAATATTCAACTTGAACCAATTGTTTATGGTGGTGGTCAAGAAAACGGATTAAGAAGTGGAACACTTGATTATCCTATTATTGTTTCTTCTAATTATACACTTGAAGAAGTGATGAATAATGTTTTAAAAAATAATAGATATGTTAATGAAATATCTTCATATTTAAAAAAAGAGCTAGGAAATAATAGTGAAATTGAAATTAACAACATAAATGCTACTAATCCTTATATTGTATCTATCTCATTAAAAAATAAGTTAGCAAGTGTAGTAGTAGAAGCTTTAAGTAATAAAGAAATTTATGTTAATTCTGTTTCTGCTTGTAATTCAAAAAATGATGCTCCTTCTTATGTTTTATTAGCAATGGGAATGGATCAAAAAAGAGCGAAAAATGTTATTAGAATATCGTTAAGCGAAGAAAACACATTAGATGAAGCGAAGATTTTTGTAGAAGAATTAAACAATATATTAAAAAGTATTAAGGGGGTAAAATAATGGATTATGATGTAATTATTATTCGTTTTGGTGAAATGAATACTAAAGGAAAAAATAAAAAAGATTTTATAAATACATTAGCTCAATCAATTAAAAAAGCATTGGCAAATTATGATGATTTAATCGATTATGCAGTTAGACGTGATCACATTTATTTATATTTAAAACAAGAAAATTTAGATATTATAAAAGAATTAAAAGAAGTTAGTGGATTATATTCTTTTTCTTTAGCTAAAAAAATTGATGCAGATTATGATAATTTACTCGAACAATCTTTAAAATACATTAAACAAGAAGAAGGAAATACATTTAAGATTTATTCTCATAGAATTGATAAATCATATCCTTATATAAGTGATGAAATAAATAGAGCTGTAGCATCTAATGTTTTAAAAAATACTCAATTAAAAGTAGATGTCCATCATCCTGATATTTTATTAAGTATAGAAATTAGAAATGATGGTGCTTATTTATTTACTAAAACAATTAAAGGATTAGGTGGATATCCTAAAGGAACATTAGGAAAAGGATTGATGATGTTAAGTGGAGGAATTGATTCTCCGGTAGCTAGTTATTTATTAATTAAAAGAGGTGTTAATCTTTCTTTTATTCACTATGCATCTCCTCCATATACCAATAGTGGAGTTATAGATAAACTTGAAGATATTTTAAATGAATTAAAGAAATATCAAAACAAATTAGTATTATATGTAATTCCGTTTACTAAGATTCAAGAAAAGATATATGAAGTATCTCCAGAAGGTTATCCTATTACAATAATGAGAAGAATGATGTATAAAATAGCATGTAAACTTGCTAAACAACATAATATTCCTGTTATTTGTAATGGTGAATCAATTGGACAAGTTGCAAGTCAAACTATTGATTCAATGAATGTTATTAATGAAGTAACAAATATGCCTGTAATTAGACCATTAGCAGTATTTGATAAAGATGATATTATTAAAATTGCTAAAGATATTAATACATATGAAATATCTATTAGACCTTATGAAGATTGCTGTACAATCTTTGCTCCAGTAAAACCAAAAACATCACCTCATTTAGATGTATGTAAAGAAATAGAAGCAAAAGTAGATTTTGATTCTATGATAGAAGAAGCTATTAAAAACGTAGAAGTAAAAATAATTAGATAAAACAAAAACACCTTGGAAATCAAGGTGTTTTTAATTTTTTAATTAAGATTTAACTATTTTGCTTTTTTAGCAATTTTAACTAATTCAGCAAAACCTTTTTCATCATGGATTGCGATTTCACTAAGCATTTTTCTATTTAAATCAATCTTAGCAACTTTTAATCCGTGCATGAATTTTGAATATGAGATATCGTTTAATCTGCAAGCAGCATTGATTCTCTTAATCCATAATTTTCTGTAATCTCTTTTAATAGTTCTACGATGGATATAAGCATATTTATATGAATGTAAAACTTGTTCTTTAGCAGTTTTGAATAAAAGATGTTTACTACCAAAGTAACCTTTAGCAGCTTTTAAAACTTTCTTTCTTCTAGCTTTTGTAACTGTTCCGCCTTTAACTCTCATCCTTATAACCTCCTATAACTATCCTTGAATGAGATACTTAATTCTCTTCATATCGCTCTTTGATACGCTTGTTGATTTTCTTAAGTGTCTCTTTTGTTTGTGTGTTTTGTGTGGTGCTAAGTGGCTGACATATGCGTGATGTCTTACAACTTTACCACTACCAGTAACATGTACTCTTTTTGTTAAAGCTTTTTTGCTTTTCATTTTTGGCATAGTTTGTTTTCCTCTCTTTCTACTTTTTTGTTTTACTAGCTAATGTAGCTGATAACCATTTTCCATCAAGGACTGGTGCTTTTTCTACAATAGCTTCGTCTTTAACGCAGTCAATAAATTTGTTCATAACTTCTTCACCGACTTCAGGGTGAGCAAGTTGTCTTCCTTTAAAGCGAACACCAACTTTAATTTTATTTCCATCTTTTAAGAACTTAATAGCAGCGTTGACTTTCGTTTGAATATCATGTTCTCCAATTTGAGGTGTAAGTTGAATCTCTTTGATTTCGATAATCTTTTGATTTTTCTTTGCCTCTTTAGCTTTTTTCTTAGCTTCGAAACGATATTTTCCATAGTTGATTAATTTACAAACTGGTGGGTTAGCTTTGGGAGCTACACATAATAAGTCAAGTTCATATTCATAAGCTTTTTTCATAGCTTCTTGACGTGAAACTTTACCGAATTGTTCACCATTTGGACCAATTAATAATACTTCTGGGAAACGAATTTTTTCATTTACTAAATCACCATTGTCTTTATCACGGCGATTATTCTTATCCATCTGATTACCTGATGGATTACTTTGATTTGGATAAATAAGTTGTTCCTCCTTAAATAAAAATAGACGCACAAATTTATGGCGCCTACAAAATACTAAATAATAATCTTTTTAGTAGCTATTGACCAATTGAAATCTATCAATCTGGTGAGAAGCAGGCGCTTTTCTTTCTACGTGCTTCTATAATATATAGAAATATTAAGTAAAAGTCAATTAAAATTTAATAAATAATTTGTTAAATTTGATTTGACCAAATTGTTTTGTGTTTATGTTAATATTTAAATGATTTAAAAGGAGTATTAATATAGAAGAAGAAAAGTACGAAGCAAATGTTGGAAAAGAATAATGGAAGGTTATGAATTAGTCAAAGAAGGAAAAACAAAAGAGGCTATACCTCATTTATTATATGCAGCAGAAAAAGGTGATGTTTATGCAATGTGTCGTCTTGGAGAAGCCTATAATGTATTAAAAAATTATAGGGAAAGTTTTAAATGGACTTATAAAGCTGCTTGTTCAAACAATATAATCGCTATATATAATCTTTGCAACATGTATAGAAATGGGGAATATGTACCATGTAGTTTAAAAAAGTTTTTAAATGGGCAGATAAATTAATCGAACTAGGTAGTAAATGCGATGGCATTTATCAAAAAATGTTTGCTTGTTTTTTTGCTAAAGATAAAAGAGAAAGAGACTATAAAAAAGGTTTTAAACTACTTAAAAGTAATGCTAAAAGAATCATTGAAGAAGATGAATTTTCTGATTATGTTAGTGAAAATATCACTCTTATTGACTTTTTAGGATGGGCTTATGAAAGAGGATATGGTGTAAAAAGAAATGAAAAACAGGCAATAAAATATACTGAATACTGTGCAGATCAAGGTTTAGGAGAAGATATATATCGTTTAGGTATTTTATATTTAAGAGCTAAAGATAAAACTTTAAGGAATAAAGATTATGCTGAGACTTATCTTTATCAAGCAGGACAATGTTATACTTGTAATGCATTTTATTGTCTTGCTTATTATTTTGAAACTGGTAAGTATTTAGGTGTAGATTTAGAAAAAGCTAAATTTTACTATGCTTGTGTCTTGGAAAATGAAGAGAAAGAAGAAACTTATTATAAGAATGCTGTTATACGTTTAAAGAATTTAGATAATAATTTTTATGAAAAAGTTATGTCTAGTATAGAAGATGGAAGGCAAATTGGACCATATATCCGCTATAATGAAAATGATAATAATTGTTAGATTTGTTAAATGAATTTTAACAGATCTAATGCATTAACAATTTTTTAATTCTTAATTGATTATAAATAATCAAAATTTTAATGTTATAATAAATACTGAAATGAGGAATATATATGGTAAAAGTAGTAGCATTTGATTTTGATGGAACAATGGCATTAAGTTTTTCTTTAATTAATAAATGTATTAAAGAAGTATTTGAAGAAAATAATTTATATATGAGTGAAGAAAAATTCTTCTCTTATTATGGTCCTAATGAAATGGGTATATTTAAACATGCTTTAGGTGATGAATTAGGTGAAAAAGTTTTTTCTAGATATTTAGAATTATATAAAAAATATCATAAAGAATGTCTCCCATCATTAGCTAAAGATGTTACAAAAGTTATTGATTATTTAAAAGAAAATAATATACATGTTGTTTTACTTACAGGCAGATCATTAGAAACTAGCTTAATTTCGTTAGAATATTTTAATTTAATGAATACTTTTGAAAAATTATATGTTGGTAGTGAAGAAGGTGTTAATAAACCAGATAACTTTAGACAATTATTTAAAGATTATAACGTTACTAACGATGAAGTTATCTATATTGGTGATTCTGTAAAAGATATACATTCTTGTAAAGAAGTAGGAGTTAAAATATTATCTATTTATCTTGAACAAGGTGAATCTAGATTAGAAAGACTAAAAGAAAATAATGATTTAGTATTTACTGATTATTTATCACTATTAGATAAGTTAAAAGAATTGATTAAGTAATAAAAAAAGTCTAGCAATTGCTAGACTTTTAATTTAGTTTGAATATATTTAACTATTTAGATTTCTTTTCGATTCCTGCTTTTTTCATAGCATCATCGATTAAGACTTTAGCTCTCTTGAAAGATAATTCAGATTTAATTTTAATATATCCTGGAACATCGCTATATTTTGCTTTAGCGCTATCATCTTTAACAGGAAGAGTAGAACCTTCATAATCAGCTGGGTTAACAGCGATATGCATTTTCATACCTTTTCCTCTAAGTGAGAAGACAACGTATCTAACTTTATGAAGTCTATATGTATCTGCACTAACACTAGTTCTTCCATGAAGTCCATATTCTTCAGCACAATATTTAGCTAACTCATCATATTTTTCTTTTAATTCTGGATCAGCTTCTTCTAATTTTTGAGCAAATGGAACAGCTTTCTTTCTTTCTTTAGCAGCTGTTTCTTCGTCTTCAGCTTCTTCAGTTGTTTCTTCTTCAGCTTCTTCTTCAGCTGGTTCTTCAACTGGAGCTTCTTCTTCAGCTACAGGTTCTTCTGCAGGAGTTTCTTCAACTGGAGCTTCTTCTTCAGCTGGTTCTTCACTAGCAGCAACACCATAATAATTATTTGTAATGTTATTGATAACTTGTTGTTCTGGAGCTTTTGCAGGTTCTTGAGCTTCTTCTTCAGCAGGTTTCTTCCAAATAAAGAAGATAAAGTAGAAGATAGCAGCAAGAGCAGCACCGACTAATGGGCAAGCGATGAAAATCCAAACTTGGTTAAGAGCAACGCTATCACCATAAATTGCAGCAAATACTGCAGGTGCAAGTGATCTAGCTGGGTTAACGCTTGTTCCTGTAAGAGGAATACCAGCGAAATGTACAACAGTTAATGCTAAACCAATGACTAAGCCACTGACTTTGCTAAGTTTTTTGCTTGAGCTAACAGCTAATACAACAAATACGAAGACCATTGTTAAAATGATTTCAGTAATAGCTGCAACTAAGTATGGATATTGACCATTAGCGATTAATGGTTGAATTTGGTTTGCTCCAAATCCACATGATCCACCAAAGATTCCTAATAAGCAAAGTGCGCCAACAAATCCACCAATAAATTGAGCGACAATGTAAACGATAAATTCTTTCCATCCAAATTCTCTTTGTTCTTTAGGGAGGAATAAATTTTTAAGTAAGACACCTAAAGAAACAGCAGGATTAATGTGGCATCCAGAAATTGAACCAATTGCATAAGCTAAGATGACAACAGTTAAGCCGAATGCTAAAGCAGTAATACCTAAGTGACCAGTTCCATCTGAGTATGAGCTTCCAGCTAATGATGTCACGATTGCGGCACCACAACCAAAGAGTACAAGACAGAATGTTCCAAGAAGTTCTGCTAATCCTTTTTTGAATAATTTCATATATTCAAACCCTCCTTATAGTTAAATATTTTACAAGATTATTAATATATTTCAATATATTATTTTAAAAAAATTGCAAAATTTATATGTATTTCTTGCTTCTTTTTTAAATAAGTGTCTTTTTTTATTGCTTTTAATTAAAAACTATATGTTTTACTATGTGTATT
>CAVDQJ010000081.1:0-7415 GCA_963611005.1 bacterium
GTTAAAGATGTTTTAAAATTCTATTTAGATATGGGAGTAGATGGTTTTAGATGTGATGTTATTACTTTAATTAGTAAAAAACAAGACTTTAAAGATAGAGCTCCTAAAATCGCTTTAACTGGAAAAGATGCTTTTGTTAATGGTCCTAGATTACATGAATTCTTACACGAATTATATTTAGATGTTTATTCTAATTATGATTGTATGACTGTTGGAGAAACAGTTTTATCAAATTTAAAAGAAGCTCAAGATTTATCTTTACCAGAAAAAGAAGAATTATCAATGGTCTTTAATTTTGATCATACTGACGTCGATAATTTCTTTGGAATTAAATGGATTGAAAGAAAGTTTTCTTTAAAAAGATGGAAGAAAACATATAGAAAATGGCAAAATGGAATGTATCAAAAAGGATGGAATTCATTATTTATTGAAAACCATGATCAAAGAAGATCAACAGGTAGATTTGGTACAGATTCATCAAAAGAATATAGAGTTATATCTGCTAAAATGTTAGCTTCTACATATTTTTTAATGCAAGGTACTCCTTTTATTTATGAAGGTCAAGAAATCGGTATGACTAATGGAGATTTTAAAACTATCGATGATTTTATGGATGTAGAAACTCATAATATAGATAATTTAGGTAAGAAAGTTGCTATATTTAGACCAATACTTAAAAAATCTTTATTTAAAGAATCAAGAGATAATGCAAGAACTCCTATGCAATGGGATGATTCTTTATATGCAGGATTTTCTAGTGTTAAGCCTTGGATTAAAGTAAATGAAAATAAATCATATATAAATGTTAAACAATCTATAGAAGATAAGGATTCAATCTATAATTACTATAGAAAATTAATAGAATTAAGAAAAGAATATTCCATAATTAAAGAAGGAAAATATATTGATTTATTACCACATTCTAATTCAATATTTGCATACTCAAGAACTAAAAATAATGAGGATTTAATAGTGATTTCTAATTTTAAAAAGAAACCTGTTAAATGTAAATTAATAAATAAATTAGGAAACTATAAACTATTGTTAACTAATTATAATGAAGATAATAAAACAATAGTTTTAAAGCCATATGAAACTCGTATTTATTATAAAGGAGGGAAATAACTTATGAGAATTTCAGAAACTTATGAAGGCTCTAAAGTACCAGGAAGAACTAAGTGGATTTACTCAACAGTTGCTGTAGCTCGTGATGCTGCATACACTCTTGTAGCAATGTTTTTAGTCACTTATATTCAATACTCCGGTATTTTAACAAAAGGCCTTAGCGGAGATGCAGCTAATACTGCTTTCTTAGCAATGTATGGAGTTATTAGTGCACTTATTATCGGTTACAGAATATTTGATGCATTAAACGATCCATTTATGGGTGTTATTATTGAAAAAACACACTTTAAAACAGGTAAATATAAACCTTGGATTTTAATCGGTGGTGTTACTAATGCACTTGTTGTATTCGCATTATTCTGGGGTCCAGAAATGGGTATATCAGGATGGGGCTATATAGCTTGGTTTGCTGTATTTTATCTTTTATGGGGTATCACATTTACAATGAACGATATCGCTTATTGGGGAATGTTACCTAACTTAACAAGTGAAGAAAGACAAAGAAATACAATTACAACTATTATGTCTATTTTCTGTTCTGTTGGTCAATTTGCTGTAGCAGGTTTAGCTCCAGTTTTATCTGGTGTTGTAGGATATAACGTCTATAAATATATCGCAATTATTGTTTCTGTCTTATTTGCAGTTACTCAACTTATCTTATATCTATTCTTAAAAGAACCTAAACGTGATTTAGAAGCTGAAAAGAAACACGAACCAGCTAAATTTAAAGATATGTTTACAGTTGTTAAAAATAACTCTCAAGTAAGAGTCATGTTCTTTGTTTTACTTGTCTATTATCTTGGATCAAGTATCTTAAATGGTTTAGGATTAAACTACTTCTATTTTGCAGTTAACTACTCAATTGGTGGAACTGTTATGACAATATTTACCGTTGTTTATGGCTTAGGTTATATCTTGTCACAAATTCTTTTCCCATTATTAAGTAAGAAATTTACAAGAAATCAATTGTTATTGTTTACATTTATTGCATTAATTGTTGGTTATCTTGCATTCTTTATATATGGATTACCTATTGGAAATGGTAATTATATTGGACCAGCTCCAGTTGTTGATGGTTCACTTAACATCGCTTATTTAATTCCATTATGTTTAATCGGATTAGTAATCTTCTTTGCTCAAGGTTTATTCTACATGATATTAATTATTATGATGACTAACACCATTGAATATAATGAATGGAAGACAGGAGAAAGAAAAGAAGCTGTTATTTTCTCACTTAGACCACTTACAACTAAATTTGCAAGTGCTGTTCAACAAGGTGTCTTATATATTTTCTTAGCAATTGCTAGCTTATCTGGAGTTATTACTTCAATTTCATCATGGCAAAACAAAAACATTTTAGGTGAAATCACCGATATGAATGTTATTAATTCTAACTGTGATGCAATTGTTGCAGGTATCGACCCATGGCAAGTTATAGTATTTAAATTAGGTGTAGCTATACTTCCACTTATCTTATTTGTAGTAGCATTTGTCTTAATCAAAAAATTCTATATAATTGATGAAAAATTATATAATCAAATGGTTAATGAAATTAATGAAAGAAAAGCAAATGAAGCTTCAAATTCTGAAGTTAAAGTTCAAGAACCAGTTGAAGAAACAACTAAATAATTAGGTAAAACATATGATAAACGTA
This sequence comes from bacterium, assembly GCA_963611005.1. Classification (GTDB taxonomy): domain Bacteria; phylum Bacillota_I; class Bacilli_A; order RFN20; family CAG-826; genus Onthovivens. Next base: position 2,783 of record CAVDQJ010000081.1, read on the forward strand.
ATAAATAACTATTTTAAATTAGATACTAAAAACACTAGTTATATTATTAAAATCTCTAAATTTAATCACATTTTAAATTGTTATTATGGAGGCAAAATTGAAGATCAAGAATCTTATTATTTTGCTGAAGAAAAATATGGTGCACCTAGCGGAACTGCTACAAATTATAAAGAAGAAGATTATAACTATGTATTAGATTTATTATCTTTAGAAGTATCTACTCCACTTAAAGGTGATTACAAAGAACCATCTATAATAATTGATAATGGTAATGATTTTATTTTAGATTTAGTTTATCAAGGTTATACAATTAATAAAGAATTTACTAAATTACTAACTCTCCCTTCTCCTCATGGAGATTTAGAAGAGTTAGTAATTCATACAAAAGATTTAGTTAGAAATATAAATGTAGATTTATATTATGTAATCGATTATGAAAATGATGTTATTTTAAGAAGAACATTAATTAAAAACAATACTGAATCCCCTATTATTTTGAATAAAGTAATGTCAATGCAACTAGAAATGGTTGGTAAAAATTTTGATGTTTTATCTTTATATGGAGGATGGGGATTTGAAGGTCAAAAAAGTTTAGTTACATTAGATCATGGTATTTATATAAACGATTCTAAAACTGGGAACTCTTCAAATAGACATAATCCTTTCTTCTTAATTAAAGAAAAAGAAGCAACATACACAAATGGTGATGTATATTCGTTTAATTTAATATATTCTTCTAATCATTATGAAATGATTGAACATTCTTCATTTAATAAAGTTAGAATTCAAAATGGTATTAGTCCATATTGTTTTAAATATACATTAAATAAAGATGAAGAATTCGAAACACCATTTTCAGTTATGACTTATTCAAATAAAGGTATTAATGGATCAAGTCAAAATATGCATAGCTTTATAATTTCTCATATATTAAAAGAATGTCATAAAAATGACTTATCTCCTCTTTTAATTAATAACTGGGAAGCTACATATATGAAATTTAAAGAATCTGATTTAAAAGCTATTATTAAAAAAGCTAAAAAATTAGGTTTAGAAATGTTTGTTCTTGATGATGGTTGGTTTGGAAGAAGAACAGACGATACTAAAGGATTAGGAGATTATGATGTAAATAAAAAGAAACTTCATAAAGGCTTAAAAGGTATATCAAATTACGCAAATAATAAAGATTTAAAATTTGGTTTATGGTTTGAACCTGAAATGGTTAATGAAGATTCTAAATTATATGAAGAACATCCTGATTGGGTAATTAAAGATCCATTAAGAGAACCATCTAAAGGAAGACATCAATTAGTATTGGATTTATCTAAAAAAGAAGTCCAAGACTATATCATTAAAAATGTTAACGATATTTTAAATAACAATATGATTTCCTATGTAAAATGGGATATGAATAGAAATATGAGCGATGTCAGTAGCTCTTCTTATCACGGAGGAGAAATGTTCCATAGATACATAATTGGTTTCTATAATCTTTTAAAAGGAATTATCTCTACTCATCCTAATATTTACTTTGAAGGATGTGCAAGCGGCGGAAATAGATTTGATTTAGGTATGTTATGTTATTTTGATCAAATTTGGACAAGCGATGATACTGATGCTTATGAAAGAATATCAATTCAAAGCGGATATAGTTTAGGTTATCCTTTAAAAACTATATCAAATCATGTTAGCGCTTCTCCTTCTCATAGCGCTTTAAGAAATACTCCACTTGAAACTAGATTCAACGTAGCAATGTTTGGTTCTTTAGGTTTTGAATTAGATTTATCATTACTTAGAAAAGTTGAAACTAAATCCATTGAAAGATCATTAGCATTTTATAAAGAACACCATAAATTATTAGCTGATGGAGACTTCTATCAACTTAAAGATATTAAAAATGATGGTTATGCTTTATGGTATGTAGTTAGCAAAGATAAAAAAGAAGCTATATTAGGTTATTTTAATGGTTTACAAAAGATGAACCCTTCCCTAGATGAAATTAAATTATATGGATTAGATTCTAAAACAATTTATAGTTTTGAAGTCTTACATCATGAACACAACATTCATCTATTTGGTGGATTGGTTAATATGGTTTTACCTTTTAGAGTAGATGAAAGAGGATTCTTAATTAATACTATTTCAAATTACAAAACTATGCCAGGAGAAAAAGAAGAATATTTAATAAGTGGCTCAGCTTTAATGAATGGAGCACTTAAACTTAAAAATCAATGGTGTGGAACTGGCTTTAATGATGATGTTAGAGTTTTAGGTGACTTTGGTAGCAGAGTATACTATATTAAAGCAAAAAAATAAATTATTTAAATCAAAAATAAAAGAAAGCAAATTTAATTGCTTTCTTTTTTTAATCTTTTTGATAACAAATACTAATTAAATAATCATCAATCTTTCTTTCTTCAAATACATATTTATTAGAATTAATATTCTGTATAACACTAATAGAATTATTACTATCATCAATAATAATACTTATTTCATTCATTGATTTATTTAATCCTATACCTAAACATTTAAAGAAACTTTCCTTATGAATCCAAATCTTTGTAAATGCTAAATCTCTATCTTTAGAATTTAATACATATTCTTTTTCTTTTATTGAATAACATCTATTAACTACACTTTCATCATATTTTCTAATAGCTTCAATATCACAACCAACATTATTTGAAGAAAATACAACTATACTCATCTTAAAAGAATGAGATATATTAAAATGTATATCAAGATGATTTTTTATATATGGTTTACCATATTCATTAAATCCATATTCTAATTCTTCTTCATTTAAATTATATAATTCACTTAATCCTTGTTTTAAAAGTATAGCTGCACCTAAAGATAATTTTTTATCCTTATCAAAAACAAAATTATTAGATTTATTTAATCTAAAAGTAGATAAATTATTAGCACTACTTTCATCAATACAATCAGTATTTAAATAATAAAACTTTAACATATAGTTCTTTTAAATATTTATTACATTAGATAAAAATAACAGCGAAATCGTATATAAATTAACGATTAATAGTAGGAACATTATTTACATAATGCCAATATGTTGTAGTTGAATCACTTACTTTAGTTTCATCATAATAACAAACTTTAGCATTACTTAATTCTACTTGTTCATCACCTTCGTGTTTATTGATATTATCCCAATCTGTTTTACTTGATTCATAATAAATTGTTATTTCTTGAGTATTAGAATTAAAGAAACGATTATTGATTTCAATTACACTACTAGGAATTACAACATATTCTAATAATGGACAATTTTGGAACATTTGAGCGTTAAGCACTGTAATATTGCAGTTTGAAAATGATACATATTTTAACTTAGAACAATTCATAAATGCAGCAGATTCAATACTAGTTACACTACTAGGAATTTCAATAGTTGTAATACTAGTTCCATAAAAAGCACCTCTACCAATAGTAGTTAATGTAGAAGGCAAACTAATACTAGTAATAGTTGAACATCCAGAAAATGCCATAACACCAATAGATGTTACTCCATTAGGAACTGTAATAGTTGTATCATTATTGTCTATTATGCTATAAGCACAATCGCTATCTTGACATACACCGCGAAAATAATTATGAAATGTTTCATTTTGTCTTTCATTACATCTACTACATTTATTAAAATGTACATTTTGATCATGTGATAATGTAGTTTCAAATTCATGACCTAATTTAGTAATAACAAGTGAAGTTAATTCAGTATTACCAGCTTCATCTTCATAATTTTTTAAACATAATGAACATGTATAGTGAGCTTTTACTCCATCTATTGTACATGTAGGTTCAACTTTAGCTACATAACTCATATTATGTACATGTAAAGGTAAACTTACTGCTTCTAATGTAGTTTGATTTTTACCTTCACTATCAGTAAAGATATTATTACATTCACTACATTCATAATATGCAATATGTCCATTTGTAGTTGTTGTAGATTCTATAGCTGGAACTAATGTTAAGTTATGTCCTAAAGCATTTAAAGTAATATTAGTTACTTCGTTAGTACCATTACTATCAGAAAACTTTTTATTACATTTATAACATTCATAATATTCTATATTTCCACTAGTTGTACATGTTGGTTCAACTTTAGCAATATGATGTAAACCATGAGATGTTTCTGCTAATTCAATTTGATCAATAGTTATACTTGTTTTTCCTTCACTATCAGAAAATAATCCATTACATTCACTACATTCATAATATGCACTTTTACCTAAAGTTGTATCTGTTTCAGGTATAGCAGCAATAAATATAGTTGTATGTGGTTTTTTAGCTATTACTGTATCTTCTAATTTAATTTCTTTTGTTCCTTCTTTATCTTCGAATAAAAGATCACACGTTTTACATGAATAATATTCTTCATTTCCTTCAGTTAAACATGTTGATTCTACTCTTTGATGTACAACAAGTTCATGTCTTTTTGTATTTTGGCATCCTATACCTAAAATTACTATTAAAACAACGATGATTATTAATAATAAAGCAACTGAAGTTAGGATTAAAATTAACTTTTTACGTTTATTATTTTTATTTTCTTTATTAGATTCTTTTTCTTTATTTTGTTCCATCATACACTCCTATTACC
>CAVDQJ010000082.1:0-813 GCA_963611005.1 bacterium
ATTTAATATATTTATTATTAAAAAAAATAAAAAATACTGTTATAATTTTACAAGAGTGAGGTTTTTGTATGCCATTTTATGTTTTAAAAGGTGATTTGGTATCAATGGAAGTTGATGCTATTGTAAATGCAAGTAATGTTAACTTAAAAATGGTTGAAGGCGTTGGAAGAGCTATTTTTCATAAAGCCGGAGATAAAGAATTAACAGCAGCTTGTAAAAAAATTGGAAGTTGTAAAGTCGGTGATGCTGTTGCAACACCTAGTTTTAATCTTACAAATTGTAAGAGTATTTTTCATGCTGTTGCACCAATTTATATAAATGGAAAACATGGCGAAACTAAATTATTAATATCTGCATACAAAAAATGTTTAAGCTTACTTGATGAACAAGATTTACATTCAATCGCATTCCCTTTATTAAGTGGAGAATTTAATTATCCATTAAATGAAGCATATGAAATAGCATATAAAGTAATATTAGATTATTTATCAACTCACAAAAACAATACTGTATATTTAGTAATGTATAAGAATTTCCCTGAAACAATTGATGATGGTGTACAAGAAAAATTAACAAATTACATTACAACTAATTATTCAATTAGAAATGAACATCTTGATCCAACAGTAGCTAAAGATAATTTAGAATTCGTTGAAACAGTTAGAAAATATCAAAAAGAAACAAATACTGATGATGATACATTAATTCTTGATGGTAATTTATCTACAAAATTATTTAATAATTTAGTAACTAATAAAGACTATATTCCTAGTAAAAATGTATGTTTAGCATTTGCTATTGCTATGAAATTAG
>CAVDQJ010000082.1:823-3810 GCA_963611005.1 bacterium
TAGTTAAATCTAATTTATTAGATTTGATAGTAGATTACTATATAAATCAAAAATTATATAATGTATATAAAATAAATAATGCATTATTTAATTACAATTTATCTCCTTTAGGAGCATTTGGATATTAATTAAGAAAAAGCTAGTTTATCTAGCTTTTTTATTTTAAATATAACTCATATTGATTTATAATATTTCGGTATGAAATTAACAAAAGAATTTTTAAATAAATATTTATCTTCTATATTACCTGCAGTTATATCTAGTGTTGTATTAGGCACTTTTTCAATTGTTGATGGTTTATTTATTGGTAATAAGATTGGAGATTTAGGATTATCCGCTATTAATTTTGCTTGGCCAATTACTGCTTTAATACAAGCTATTGGATTTGGTATAGGAATGGGTGGAAGTATTTGTGTTTCTATTGCTAAAGGAAAAGAAGATAGTGAAAATGAAAAGAAATTTTTATTTATTACATATATTTTATTAGGTATATCTTCGATTATATTATTTGCTATATTCTTTCCATTTAAAAGAAGTATATTAGAATTATTTGGTGCAAGTGGAAATGAATTAGATTTAGCAGATCAATATATAACTGTTATTTTGTATGGAACAGTATTTCAAATATTTGGTCAGGGTTTAGTATGTTTATTAAGAAATTATAAATATAATCTTTATACGATGATTGCGATGTGTAGTGGATTTATTGCTAATTTAATATTGGATTACATACTTATTTATATAGCAGATATATCTTTAATTGGAGCAGCAATAGGAACTGATGTTTCTCAATTTATAACAACGATAATGTGTTTAATAGTCTTATTATTTAAAAAGAATAGGGCTTTAGTATGTTTTTCTTTTAAAAAGGTATTAAATATCTTAAAAAATTCTTTATCTCCAATAGGTTTATTTTTTGCTCCTAATTTATTATTAATCTTTGTTAATTTTGAAGCTAAAGTATATGGAGGAAGCGAAGCTGTTGCAGCATATACTGCAGTAAGTTATATAACTTTTATTATTATGAGATTAGTTCAAGGAGTAGGTGATGGAGCTCAACCTTTATATTCTTTTTATCATGGAGAAAAGAATTGTAAAGATGAAAAAAATACTTTAATATTATCTAATTTAATATGTATTGGAATAGGAATTGTTGCTACTTTAGTAGTTGAATTATTTGCTAAACAATTATCAAATATTTTTGGATTATCAGATAGTGCTAAAGAGATATTTATAATTTGTTTAATGATTATGGGAAGCAGTTCGATTTGTGTTTCTTTAATTAGAAGTGGAACATCTTATTTATATGCAAAAGAAAAAAATATCTATGCTTTTATTTTGGTATATGGAGAAATAATATTAGCTACAGTAATAACATTTACTTTCCCTTTATTTATGGAATTAAATGGTATATGGTTATCCACTCCAATATCACAAGTTATCATAATGATATTAGCAATCTTATTTATGGTTATAATTAGTAAAAAGAATAAGGAAATAGTAGGGAATTTACAATAATTTATTAGCAAATTCTATATTTATATTATTATTTTTATCAACGTTAATTTTAGTTAAAGAACAGTTATTAATCTTATAAGAAATAGAATATTCATCACTAATTTCTTTTAATAAACATAATATAGAATTTGAATGTGCTACAACTAAAATATTTTTATTATCCATATTTGAATTAATTTCTTTTATAAAAGAATACACCCTTAAAAATACTTCTTTATCAGATTCATATCCCTTTACAGTATGAGTGGTATTGTTAGCAAAATATTTAAATACATCAATAACTTTTTTACCTTCAAGTTCACCAAAATTTCTTTCAATTAATCTTTTATCATATTCAATATCTATATTAAATCCTGCTTCTTTTTTAATAATTAACGCTGTTTCTTTAGCTCTTAATAAAGTTGAAGAATATATTAAATCGAAGTGTAAATCTTTTAATTTTTCACCAACATATTTAGCTTCACCTTTACCATTTTCGTTTAACGAAAAATCTTGTTGTCCTTGAACAACATTTAATTTGTTATATTCTGTTTCACCATGTCTTATAAAATAAAAAGAATTCATAAAATTATAGAGATTCTATCTCTCTAATAAATGAAGTGACATCAGCATCACTAGGCATTCTATAATCCCCTCTTGGAGATAAAGAAATAGTACCAACTTTTGCTCCATCAGGTAATGTAGAACGTTTAAATGCTTGCTTAAAGAATCTATTATAAAATCTAATAAAATATGTTTTTAATTCATCTTTAGATAATTCTTTATATGCTAAACTAGCTAATACAAATATTTTTGAAGGAGTATATCCGTATCTTAAATAATAATATAAAATAAAATCATTCAAATCATAATTCCCTATTAAATCTTCGGTCTTTTGATTTATTTTATCATTATTAGAAGGTGTTAATTCAGGAGAAATAGGAGTAGAAACTATTGATAATAGTGTATCTTTTAATAATTTATTAGATGAATTTAAAGCGTAATATTCAACAATATATTTAATCAATGTTTTAGGAATAGATCCATTTACATTATACATTGACATATGATCACCATTATAAGTACACCAGCCTAAAGCAAGTTCGCTTAAATCTCCTGTTCCTAAAACAATACCATTTTCTTTATTTGCATAATTCATTAAGATTAATGTTCTAATTCTAGCTTGAGCATTTTCATAAGTTACATCACCAACACCTAGATATTTATCTTCGTGATCAATATCTTTTAAGTGAGATTTAAGTGTGTTTTCAATAGGAATAATGATTGGATTAATATCTAATGATTTAATTAAATTAATAGAATTAGATAAAGTCATTGAAGATGTATTACCAGTTTTAGGCATAGTAATAGCAAATATATTTATGTTTTCATTTAATTTTTTAACTTCATAAGCGATTAATAAAGCTAAAGTAGAATCTAATCCTCCAGAAACACCTATAACAATATTATTTATATGAGCGTTAGTTAAT
>CAVDQJ010000083.1:0-3990 GCA_963611005.1 bacterium
ACGTAAAACAACGTGTTATTTTTTATTACAAAATTTAATAAATTTTTAAAATTTTTATAGAAATTATTTATTTATTAATAAATAAGTAGTAAAATAATAAAGATTTAAGGAGTATTTTATGGGAAGACATTTCGAAGTTAGAGCTGCAGCAATGGCAGCAACTGCAAAACAAAAAAGCGCAATCTATATGCGTGCTAGTAAAGAAATTTACATGGCAGCTAAAAAAGGTGTACCTGATCCAAACTCAAACTTAGCTTTAAGAAGTGCTATTGAAAAATATAGAAAATCATGTCCTAGAGACGTCATCGATAGAGCTATTAAAAAAGCACAAGGTGGAGATGCTACAAACTATATTGAAGGTACATATGAAGCATATGGTCCAGCTGGAAGCTATTTAATCGTTGATACATTAACAGATAACTCAAATAGAGCTTTAGTTAGTGTTAGAACTATCATCACAAGAAAAGGTGGTCACTTAGGAAGCGTTGGTTACAATTTTGAAAATGCTGGTTTATTTGATTTTAACTATGCTGGAAGCGAAGAATCGCTTGAAGAAGCATTAGTTTTAGGTGATGTTGATGTTAAAGAAATTTCACTTGAAGATGGTATTGCTGAAGTAGTAGTAAATCCAAGTGATTTTGAAAAAGCTAAAGAAATTTTAAAAGAATTAGGTGTAACTGATTTTGAAGTTAGCCAAGTTACAAAGATCGCTAATGAAACAATCACTCTTGAAGGTGAAGAATTAACTAAATTTAAAGAATTACTCGCTCAATTAGATGATTGTGAAGACGTTCAAGCTGTATATCATAACGTTGATTTATAAACTTTAATTAAAGGAATTTAAAATATGGAAAAATCTATCAATGTCAAATGGGCTGTAATTCCTTGTGCTGGTAGAGGTACAAGATTTTTACCAATTACTAAAGGAACACCTAAAGAGATGTGTCCAATCGTAGACAAACCTACACTTGATTATATCGTTGATGAAGTTGTAGCAGGTGGAGTTGAAAATATCGTTATTATTGTTAGTGAAGGTAAAGAAGACATTGAAAGATATTATTTTAAAGATGATAAATACGAAGAAGAATTAATTAGTAAAGGAAAAGATGGTTATGCTAAATTAATTCATACAGTAAGTCATAAAGCTAATTTCTATTTTATATTACAAAAAGAATTATTAGGTTTAGGACATGCTGTACTTCAAGCTAAAGATATTATTAAAGATAACAATTTCTTGGTTTGTTGTGGAGATGATATTTGTTTATATGATGATGTCGCTCCAAGTAAACAAGTTATCGATGCGTTCATTAAAGAAGGTGGTCATACTCTTGTAGGTGGACAAACTGTACCTCATGATCAAATTAATAAATATGGATGTATGGATGTAAAAACAAAAGTTGGTGATAGACTTTATGAACTTAAAGGTATTGTTGAAAAACCAAAAGTTGAAGAAGCAACAAGCGATTTAGCTTCATTAGGCAAATGGGTATTTTCTTCAAAAATCTTTGAATATTTAGAAAAAACACCTAGAGGAAAAGGTGGAGAAATTCAACTCACAGATGCAATTGGTTTAATGTTAAAAGATGAACCTGTATATTATTATGATTTTGTTGGAAAGAGATATGATTGTGGTGATAAATTAGGTTATTTAAAAGCGATTGTAGATGTAGCACTTTCTCGAAGTGATTTAGGTGAAGATTTTAAAGAATTTTTAAAAAGTAAAAAATTATAAATAAAGGCGATTACATCGCCTTTTTATTAAATATAAGGAGATAAAAATGAGTAAAAGTAAAGTATATTTTATTAAAGAGATAACACCTGAAAATATATTAAAAATATATAAAGCATTAGGTATTGAATTAAAAGGTAAAGTTGGAATTAAATTTCATAGTGGAGAAGATGGAAATCAAAACTTTTTAACATATGATTATTTCCTTCCAATTCAAAAAGAATTAAACGCTACTTTAATCGAATGTAATACAGCTTATGATGGAGCTAGAGATACATTAGATAAACACAAAGAATTAATGACAAAACATGAATGGTCAACTCATTTTAATGTAGATATATTAGATTCAGAAGCTCCTGATTTAGAACTTGATATTCCTAATGGAAAAGCTATTAAAAAAGATTATGTTGGTAACCATTTATCTTCATATGATGGAATGTTAGTATTATCTCATTTTAAAGGTCATCCTATGGGTGGATTTGGTGGAGCTTTAAAACAATTATCTATCGGATGTGGATCAAGTTATGGAAAAAAATATATTCATGGAGCAGGTAATGCTGAAGGTAATTATTGGGCTACTAAACAAGAAGATTTCATCCAATCTATGGCAGATGCAGCATATGCAGTTAATAACTATTTTAAAGGAAGAGTAGCTTATATTAATGTTATGAAAAATATGAGCGTTGATTGTGATTGTTGTGCAGTTGCTGAAGATCCATGTTTAAAAGATGTTGGTATATTAGCATCATTAGATCCAGTAAGTGTTGATAAAGCTTGTATAGATTTAGTAAGAAATAGTGATGATAAAGGTAAAGCTCATTTCCTTGAAAGAGTTGAATCAAGAAAAGGAGAATTAATCTTAACTGATAGTGAAGAACTCGGTACAGGTTCATTAGATTACGAATTAATAGAAATAAAGTAAAAAATATTTGACTTATATATTCTAAAAGAATATAATTTACAAGACACGATTTCTATGAAGTGATTTTTGTCCCGGTAAGATGAAATTTATTAAGAAAGGAAATTGATTGTATGAATAGAGAAACTACAAATTTAAAGAAAGAAGAAATTGTTCGTAAGTGGTATGTTGTAGACGCTACAAATAAGCCTCTTGGAAGATTAGCAAGCGAAATCGCTACCTATTTAATGGGTAAAGAAAAACCAACTTGGACTCCAAACCAAGATTGTGGAGATTTCATTATTGTTATCAACTGCGAAAAAGTATCAGTAAGCGGTAATAATATTATGACTAACAAAAAATATTATAACGTTAGCGGATACAATGGCGGTATGAGAATTAGAACATTAAAAGAAATGCTTGAATCATATCCAGAAGAACTTATGGAAAGAGCAGTCTGGGGTATGTTACCTAAAGGAAGACTTGGAAGAGCTATGTCTAAAAAGTTATTCGTTTATAAAGGTGAAAAACATAATCACGAAGCTCAAAAACCAGAAGTATTAACTTTTAAGAAATTAGGAGGAGATAAATAATGGCTACAAAGAAAGAATATTACGGTACAGGAAGAAGAAAAACTTCAGTCGCTAAAGTTTGGCTTTTCCCAGGAACTGGTAAAATCGAAGTAAACGGACTTGATGTTAAAGCTTATTTCCCAATGGCTACATTAGTCTTAGACTTAAAACAACCTCTTCAAGTATTAGGTGCAGAAGAAAAGTATGACGCTAAAGTCACTGTTATGGGTGGCGGTTATAGCGGCCAAGCTGGTGCTGTTAGACTTGGTATTGCTAGAGCTCTTCTTGAAGCACATGAAGACAGAGCAACACTTAAAGCTGCTGGCTTATTAACACGTAATTCAAGATCTAAAGAAAGAAAGAAATACGGTCTTAAGAAAGCTAGAAAAGCAAGTCAATTCTCAAAACGTTAATCTTTATATTAAGGGCACAGTTAATCTGTGCCTTTATATAGAAAAGATTATTAATGATATACAAAAAATACTTGATTTTAATCTGTGTTTCTTGTATATTATTAAAGCACATCTATTGTATGGGCCTTTAGCTCAGCTGGTTAGAGCGCACCCCTGATAAGGGTGAGGTCGATAGTTCAAGTCTATTAAGGCCCACCATTATAAAAATAGATGGAAAGCAAGTGTTCTATTAAAGGGCGCTTAGCTCAGTGGGAGAGCGCTTCCTTCACACGGAAGAGGTCATAAGTTCAATCCTTATAGCGCCCACCAAATAGTTGCCTTCTTAGCTCAATTGGCAGAGCAACTGATTTGTAATCAGTAGGTTGCTGGTTCGATTCC
>CAVDQJ010000084.1:0-3143 GCA_963611005.1 bacterium
TTAATTACACTCATATTAGTTTATAAAAATATCGTTAATTCCTATGTTTTTTAATTTTAATAAAAATTTATATTTTTTTACTAATTTTTAATGGTTAAAATATCCAAGATTAAAAATTAAGGAGTCATCATTATGATTAAAGTAATTAAAAGAGACAACACTGTTGTTGAATTTGACATCACAAAAATTGAAAACGCAATCAAAAAAGCATTCGAAGCAACTAACATCGAAACAACTGATCAAATTATTAATTTAATAGCTATAAGATCCACAGCTAAATTTAGCGCAAATACAGATAATGGAGCTGTTACTGTTGAACAAATTCAAGATGCTGTTGAAGTAGCTTTAATCGAAGTTGGCTATGTCGAAGTAGCAAAAGCATATATTACATATAGAAAACAACACGAAACAATTAGACAAATGCATAGCACAGAATTAGATTTTGCAAAAACTGTCGACAATTATCTTCAAATCAACGACTGGAGAGTTAAAGAAAATTCAACTGTTACATACTCAGTTGGCGGTCTTATTCTTTCTAATAGTGGTGCTATCACTGCTAATTATTGGTTAAGCCAAGTTTATGATAAAGAAATTGGTGATTGCCATAGAAATGCAGATTTTCATATTCATGATTTGAGCATGTTAACCGGATATTGTGCAGGCTGGTCATTAAAACAATTAATCGTAGAAGGTTTAGGAGGAGTCACAGGAAAAATTACAAGTAGCCCTGCTTCTCACTTATCTACTTTATGTAATCAAATGGTTAATTTCTTAGGAATTATGCAAAATGAATGGGCTGGCGCTCAAGCTTTCTCAAGTTTTGATACTTATTTAGCTCCATTTGTTAAAGTTGATAATTTAACATATAAACAAGTTAAACAATGTTTACAAAGCTTTATTTTTGGTGTTAACACTCCAAGTAGATGGGGTACACAAGCACCATTCACAAACATTACATTAGACTGGGTTGTTCCAAATGATATGGCTGAATTAAATGCTATTGTTGGTGGAAAAGAATGCAATTTCAAATATAAAGATTGTGCAAAAGAAATGGGAATGATTAATAAAGCATTTATTGAAATTATGATCGAAGGCGATGCTAATGGTCGTGGTTTCCAATATCCAATCCCAACTTACTCTATCACAAAAGATTTTGATTGGAGCGATACTGAAAACAACAAATTATTATTTGAAATGACAGCAAAATACGGAACTCCATATTTCTCTAACTATATTAATAGTGATATGGAACCAAGTGATGTTCGTAGTATGTGTTGTAGATTAAGACTTGATTTAAGAGAATTAAGAAAGAAATCAGGTGGTTTCTTTGGATCTGGTGAATCTACTGGAAGTATTGGTGTTGTTACAATTAATATGCCACGTATTGCATATTTAGCAACAGATGTTAAGGACTTCTATGCTAGACTTGAAAGATTAATGGACATCGCAGCTCGTTCATTAAAAATTAAACGTGAATTCATTACAAAATTACTTGAAGCTGGACTTTATCCATATACAAAGAGATATCTTGGAACATTCAACAATCACTTCTCTACAATCGGTTTAGTTGGTATGAACGAAGCATGTTTAAATGCTAGATGGTTAAAGAAAGATTTAACAAATGAAGAAGCTCAACAATTTACAATTGATGTTTTAAACTTCATGAGAAATAAATTAAGTGATTATCAAGTTAAATACGGAGATCTTTATAACTTAGAGGCTACTCCTGCTGAATCAACGGCATATAGATTAGCTAAACATGATAAAAAGAGATATCCAAACATTATTACTGCAGGTAATAAAGAGGGTGAAACTCCTTACTATACAAATAGTAGTCACTTACCTGTTGGTTATACAGAAGATATTTTCCAAGCTCTTGATATTGAAGATAAATTCCAAACACTTTATACATCAGGAACTGTATTCCATACATTCTTAGGACAAAAACTTCCTGATTGGAAATCATGTATGAATTTAGTTAGAAAAATAGCAGAAAACTATAAATTACCTTACTTTACAATGAGTCCAACATATTCAGTATGTAAAGATCATGGATATATTGAAGGCGAACATTATGAATGTCCAAAGTGTGGCAAAAAAACTGAAGTTTATTCACGTATTACTGGATACTATAGACCTCTTCAAAACTGGAATGACGGAAAATCTCAAGAATTCTTAGATAGAAAAGAATATAATTTAGGAAATTCTATACTTACAAAGAAAGAAGAACATTGCTGCTGTTGTGAACATGAAGAAAAAGAACAAAATGTAGTCAAAGAACTTTTATTATTTACTTCTCCTACATGTCCAAATTGTAAACTTGCTAAAAAGTTATTAAATGATAGCGGAATCGCTTATAAAAATCTTGATGCTTATGAAAATCAAGAATTAGCAAATAAATTAGGAATTAAAAAAGCACCTACTTTATTAGTTCCTCAAGATGATAATACATATCAAGCTTATGATAACGTTTCCTTAATTAAAGGTTTTATTGAAAAAGGAAAACATTAATTATGTACGATTGTATTGTAATTGGAGCAGGCCCTAGTGGTCTTACTGCTGCTTTAAATTTAAAAAGAAGTGGGAAAACAGTATTAATTTTAGAAAAAGAATCTTTAGGTGGACAAATTGCTATATCTCCAAAAGTAGAAAATATTCCTGGAACGTTATCTATTAGTGGAGCAGATTTTATCGATAAGCTTTTTGATCAAGTTACAAATTTAGGAGCTGATTTTGAAATTGACGAAGTTAAATCAATAAAAAAAGAAAATAATATTTTCACTTTAACTTGTGAATATAATTCATATGAAGCTAAATCAGTTATTATCGCTTGTGGCGTTAAACATAGAACAATGGGTTTACCTAATGAAGAGAATTTAGTCGGAAAAGGAATTTCATATTGCGCTGTTTGTGATGGAGCATTTTACAAAGACCAAGATGTTTGCTTAATCGGTGATGCGAATACAGCACTTCAATATGCACTTGTTTTAAGTTCTTATTGCCATAAATTATATTTAAATACTTTGTTTGATAAATTCTTTGGTGACAATATTTTAGTTGAAAGAGTAAAACAAAAAGAAAATATAATCATCGAACATAATTTATCATTAACTAAAATTAATGGTACAGATAAATTAGAAAGT
>CAVDQJ010000085.1:0-4313 GCA_963611005.1 bacterium
GCTCACCTTCTTATTATTAGAATTTAATTGGTTTTAAATGCCAGATATCTTTGTTATATTGTTCAATTGTTCTATCACTGCTGAAATAGCCTGATTTAGCAATATTGATAACTGCAGATTCACACCATTTATCACGTTTTGTGTAATATGTTTCAATATCTTTAGAAGCTTTTAAATATGCATCAAAATCTTTTAAAATTAAGTATTCATCGTTATGATTCATAAGTTCATCAAAGATTGATCTAAATCTATTTTCAATACCTTCACACCATGGACCATTGAATAATGAATCTAATACTCTTCTAACTTTAGCGTTGTTGTTATATTCATCCCAAGGGTTATATTTTCCGCTATTTTTAAGTTTTTCAACTTCTTCGACTTTTAAACCAAAGATAAATGAATTTTCATCTCCAACAAGTTCATTGATTTCAACATTAGCTCCATCAAGTGTTCCTAAAGTTAAAGCACCATTCATCATAAATTTCATATTTGAAGTACCACTAGCTTCTTTTCCTGCTAAAGAGATTTGTTCAGAGATATCACTTGCTGGAATAATTAATTCAGCTAAACTGACACCATAATTTTCAACAAATACAACTTTCATATATTTGCTAACTTCAGGATCGTTATTAACAACATTAGCAACAGCATTAATTAATGTGATGATGTTTTTAGCAAATACATAGCTAGGAGCAGCTTTTGCACCGAATATAAATGTATGAGGAACCATCTTAAAATCAGGATTATTCTTTATTTCGAAATAAAGATGCATGATTCTAAAGATGTTCATTAATTGACGTTTATAAGCGTGTAATCTTTTAATTTGTGTATCGATGATTGAATGAGTATCGATTTCTACACCATAATGTTTTTTAAAATAAGCAGCTAATCTCTTCTTGTTATCGTGTTTAATCTTTCTTAAAGCAGCATATACTTCTTTATCATCTTTAAATTTAGCAAAATCTTCAAGTTTAGCAGGATTTTTAATCCAATCTTCACCGATTTTACTAACTAATAAATCACTTAATTCAGTATTTGCATACATCAACCATCTTCTATGAGTAACACCATTTGTCTTGTTATTGAATTTTTCTGGATAGAATTTATAGAATGATTTAAATGTGATAGCTTTTAAAATATCTGTATGAAGTCTAGCGACACCATTGATTGAAAAACATGATACAATCGCTAAATTAGTCATTCTAACCATGTTATCTTTAATGATTACCATATTGTTAAAATCACTTTCTTCAACATTGTTTTTCTTCATCCATTCGATAAATCTACGATTGATTTCTTCGATAATCATATAACATCTAGGAATTAATCTTTGAATATATTCACAAGGCCATTTTTCTAAAGCTTCAGGCATAACTGTATGGTTTGTATAAGCAAAACATTTTGTTACGATATCCCAAGCATCATCCCATCCATATCCATGAACATCCATTAATAATCTCATAAGTTCAGGAATAGCTAAGATTGGGTGAGTATCATTAAGTTGGAAAACATATTTTTCACCTAAATTATCAAGAGTTTTATATTCTCTTAAATGACCTCTAATAACTGATTGAAGACCTGCGCTAACAAAGAAATATTGTTGTCTAAGTCTCAATAATTTACCATGTTCAGTTGTATCATCAGGATATAAACCATGATGTAATTCGTTTAAAGTAGTTAAATATTCATCAAATGATTGACCGCTTTCCATATTGTCATCACTTGGTTGAGCACTCCAAAGTCTTAATGTGTTAGCAACACCATTTTTATAACCGACAACATTAACATCATAAGGACATGCTTTAACTGTTGTAGCGTTGACTGTTTTAATACCATATCCACCATTTGGTTTAAGATATGTTTCAGCATTTCCATAAAATTCAACATTACAAGAATGTTTTGGTTTTCTAACTTCCCAAACAAAACCATTACTTAACCATTGATCTGGTAATTCGATTTGGTTTTCATTTAAAATCTTTTGTTTAAAGAAACCATATTCATATCTAATACAGTTTCCATTTCCAGGAAGTCCTAAACTTGCGATACTATCAAGGAAACAAGCAGCTAAACGACCTAAACCACCATTTCCTAAACCTGCATCATCTTCCATATCTTCAAGTTCACCGATATCAATACCTAAATCATCTAAACCTTCTTTACAAATATTGAATATTCCTAAATTCATCATATTTGAAGTTAAAAGTCTACCGATTAAAAATTCCATTGAGAAATAGACTAATTGTTTATCTTTGTGATCTGCGATATATTGGCGAGTATTTCTCCAGTTTGTACCACTATAATCTCTAACAAGTTCACCTAAAATATCATATTTTTCATAGATATGAGCATCAGCTGGACTTTTTCCATATTTTGCTGTTAATCTAGCAAGATATAATTGTTTAAATTCTTCTTTATTGTTAAATAACATAAATTTCTCCTATTCTTTTACGTATTTAAAGTAGCATGCTGCAAAACCTGCTAATTTAACTGTCATTTTGAATGGTTTTCCATCACATCCATAATTACTTGTATGTAATTGAGCACCATTATAAGCATTACTTCCACCATAAACATCTTTATCAGTGTTAAGTATTTCTTCATATGTTCCTTCTCTTGTCATGCCTATATCATAATTTTCATAATAATTAGGAGTCATATTAAATATACAAATGACATGAGAATTACCTACTCTTCTTTCAAAAGCGAATACTGAATCTTTAGAGTTATCAACCATAAGCCAGTTAAAATGAACTGAATTATGTTCTTCAACGTGAAGAGCATCTTCATGTCTATAAATTAAGTTTAAATCTCTAACAAGACGAGAAACTGAATCATGTTTTGGGAATCTTTTTAAATCCCATGGTAATGATTTATTCTCATTCCATTCATCCCAAGAAGCAAGTTCATTACCCATAAAGTTAAGTTTTTTACCAGGATGAGCAAATTGATAAGCATATAAATTTCTAATCAATGAGAATTTTTGATCATAATCACCCCACATCTTATTTAATATAGTACCTTTTCCATGGACTACTTCATCATGTGATAAAGGTAACATGAAGTTTTCGCTATAAAAATAAGCCATAGAGAATGTTAATTTATTGTGATCATATTTTTTATAAACTGGATCTAAACCATAATACTTTAATGTATCATTCATCCAACCTAAATCCCATTTATAATCAAATCCTAATCCGTTCCATTCAGTAGGTTTAGTAACTTTTGTAAAATCAGTTGAATCTTCTGCTATCATCATAACGTTATCGTGAGCGATATGAATCTTAGCATTTAATCTTTTAATAAATTCGGTAGCACCAGTATTTTCTCCATTTGCTTTGTTTCCATCCCAATAGACAACATTTGAAATAGCATCACATCTAATACCATCAAAATGGAAATAGCTAATAAAGTAATTCATAGCACTCATAAGGAAACTTCTAACAGGATCTTTTCCTAAGTCGAAATTTAAACTTCCCCATGAATTAAACATATGTGTATCTGAATATTCATATAAACATGTACCATCATATTTTGCTAATGCCCAAGGGTCATTTGCAAAATGAACTGGAGCAAAATCTAATATAACACCGATTCCAGCTTGGTGCATTCTATCGATAAATGACATGAGTTGCATAGGATTTCCATATCTTGAATCTACACTATAAAATCCAGTTGCTTGATATCCCCAGCTTCCATCAAATGGATATTGACAAATAGGCATAATTTCAATATGAGTAAATCCTAATTCTTTAACATAAGGTATTAAATAATCAGCGATTTCTTCATAACTTAAGTTACGTCCATCGATTTTACCTTTCCATGAACCTAAATGTAATTCGTAAATACTTACAGGTCTATCAAAATTTCTAGTTCTTGAATCAAGGAATGGTTTATCGTGCCAAATAAAGCCTTCTATATTGAATAATCTAGAACATGTTCCAGGTCTATATTCACTAAAAAATGCGTATGGATCAGCTTTATCAACATAATCACCATTAGCGTTTTTAAAATGATATTTATAGAATTGATAATTGTGTAAATTTTCAATAAATATTTCCCAAACACCACATTCATCGACTTTATTTAATTTGTGAACCATAGGATTCCAATCATTAAATTCGCCTATTACGCTAACATCGCTAGCCATAGGAGCATAAAGTCTAAAACAAACACCATCAATTGTAACTTTTACTTTACTCTTTTTAGTTTTTGTAGAATCTTTTTTTAAAGGTACATCGACGATTCTTTCCACTTCTCTTTTTTCAAAGTGTGCACCGAAGTACTTAAACGCTTCAATAGATTGACCCATTAAG
>CAVDQJ010000086.1:0-2843 GCA_963611005.1 bacterium
AGTTTCAGGAAATGATGGATTAAATGGCATTAAATCAACTGAAAATGATTATGGTTTTTCTATTATTTATAGTGATGTAGGTGATATAAAAATTAATAAATATGACTACGAAGCTAAATGTATTGTTAGTGATATTAAAGAAAAAATAAAAAATAAATATCAAATCACTTATTATGATAAAGAAAAAGGATGGTCTTTAAGAGATTGTAAATATTCTGATTTTGCAATTTTAGTAAGAAATAAAACAGGAATTGTTGATTCTTGTAGAAAATATTTTTCTGAAGAAGGTGTACCTTTAAATGTTTTAGATAATGAAAATATTAAAGAAGATATTTCAATTGTCATGATTACTCAAATTGTTAAAGCAATTGAAAATATTAACTATGGTAATGATGAAGTAGATCTTAAAACATTATATGTTTCTATTGTTAGAAGTTTCTTATTTTCTAAAAAAGATGATGAAATATATAGTGAAATTTTAAATAATACATATAAAAAGTCTAATGAATTTAAAATGTTAGAAGATGCTGCTAATTTTGAAAAAGAAAATACTTTATATGATTTATTGATTTATATTTTAAATAAATTTAATTTTGTTGAAAAATTACCTAGTGAAGGAAATGCTATAAAATATTTAGATAAAGTAGCTGTATTTTTAGAAAAATTAAAATTAATGGATAATTTAAATTATAACATCAGTGATTTTGTTGAATATTTAGAAAATATTGATGAATATGAAATTGAAATTTCTACACCATCTACAAGTGATTCAGAAGATGCTGTTGTTATTGAAACTATGCATAAATCAAAAGGATTACAATACAGTGTATGTTATTTTGCTGGATTAGATGTAGAAACATCAAAAAACGTCAAATCTAAAAGTGTATTTTCAAATACCTATGGTTTTTGGCTTCCTCAAGTATCTATGGGTTCATCTTTATTTTCGGCTTATGTAAATAAAAAACATAAAAAAACAAATATAGAAGAAGCGATTAGAATATATTATGTTGCATTAACTAGAGCTGTAGAAAAAGGAATTTTTGTAAGACCATTAAAACTTGATGAAGATGAAGAATTTAATTCTCCTTACGATTGTTCTAGATATTATAATTTTTTAAGTTTTGGACCAACATTGAATATAAAAGAAGTAGTATTTTCATCAACTATTAATGAAGAAGTTAATAAAGAATTAGATAAAGAATTTAAAATTAAAGATATCGATATCAGTTATATTCCTTTAAAAGAAAAGAAACATGCTAGTATTAATCAAGATAAAATAGAAGATGATAAACTTAAAGAATTAACTGAATTTGGTACTCATATGCATTTACTTTTAGAAATTATTGACTTTAATAATCCTGATTTAAGTTTTATTAATAATAATCATGAAAAATATTTAATCAATCAATTTTTAAAATCTGATTTATTAAAGAATATTAAAGAAGCTAAAATCTATAAAGAATATGAATTTATCGATAATTCGAATAATGTTGATGGTATTATTGATTTAATGCTTATATATAAAGATCATATCGATATAATTGATTATAAGCTTAAAAATATTGATGAAAATAAATATGGAAAGCAACTTGAAGTTTATAAAGATTATGTAAGTAAAATATTTAATAAAACTACTAATTGCTATCTATTTTCTTTAGTTGATGGTAAATACAATAAAATTTAATATCTAATTAATTTTAAAATTAATTAATTTGTTATACAATATAAATTATGAAAGTCATACCAATTAAAAAAGAAGAATTTATTAATATATTAAAAGATTTAAAAGCACCTGAAATAGTCGATGTAGATTATGTTTTTGATGTTTACGAAACTTGTTGTGATGCTGTTGAAGAAGTGGCAAATCTTTCAACTTTAACTCAATTCACTTCAATAAATCATGTTTCATTAATTTTATATATTTTAAATGAATATCTTTTTATGATTCAAAATAATGCAAAAGATGTAGCTAATTTTAAAGAAGATGAAGATTTATTTAATGATTTAGCTAGTAAATGTGCAGATAAATATATTACAAATGAACAATTAAATTATAAAAGTGGATCTTTTTTAAATAGATTTAATCCTGCTATTTCAACATTAGAATTATATTCTAATTTTATATTAAGAAGTTTAGAAGCTTATAATCCACAAAATAATAGAGCTAATAAACTTGTAAAAGATATGCTTGAAAAAGCTTTTAAAATGATTAAATGTATAGATTCTTTATTAATTCAAGGATTTGAAACTGAAGCTTTTTCAACTTGGAGAACTCTTCATGAAAACGAATGTATTTTAATGTGTTTAATCAAATATCCTGAAGAATTATTTAAATTATATTTTAAACATACAACTTATGCTTTAGCATATAGAGGACAAATAAAATCTAAAGAAGAAACAGATAAGATATTCGTTCAAATTAAAGATGAGATGAAACAATATGATTTAAAAAGTAAAGATATGAAAAAATATATTGAATATGGATATCTTTTTGGTGTACCAGGAGCTAAATTAAACGAGACATTTAAACTTAATTTTAGAGATGGAGTAGAAAATGTTGCAGGTTTATCTTCGTATAGTAAAGTTTATGAAACAGCAAGTGAAATAGCACATTCTTCGCCTTTACTTTTATATAGTAGAAGAGATTATTTTTTCAATTTAACAATATTGAATTTATATGAAACATTCTTTAGATTAGAAAAAATATTCTCCACATTATATTGCTCATATATAACTGATGAAGAATTAAAAAAATATATGCAACTAAGAAGTACATATTTAAAACAAATAAATTTAAGATATGAAAGAATGAAAACTAATTTTATATCTCAATATAAAAGAGA
>CAVDQJ010000087.1:0-1924 GCA_963611005.1 bacterium
ATATAACCTAGCTGATTCTTATTATTCTAATTATCCTATTAATGATGATAAAATACCATTAACACTTAAAAAAGATATATTAGTCAATAATTTTATTGTTATATTAGAATATTGGATTGATGATGATTTTAAAGAAACACCTGAAAAATTAACTGAATATTATATTAAATTAATGTAACAAAAAAGCCTTAGAATTATAAATCCTAAGGCTTTTATTTATTTTATATATTTATTGATTACCAGCTATCATGAACTTGAACAGGGATATCAACATTCCAATTAGCTCTTGTAGAATATTTTAAGTTCTTACTAATAGTACATGCTAATTTATCGAAATAATTAATATGATATGTACCATCTAAATAAGTTTGATCTGCTTTAATAAATACTATGTAATATTGATCATCACAGTGTCTAAATTCATATCTATCAACACCACCATACCATGTATGATAAGTAGCAACTCCATACATTTGTTTTGTAATAACATTACCATTTAAATCAATGTATTGAGCTTTTAAATTTGTATCGTGATCTAAATATCCTTCACTAATAGCATTTGTATTACCATAGAATAATCCAGCTGATTTATCAAATAATGTAGAATTATTAGCATAGAATCCAATATCTTTTAAGTAACTAAGTAAATTGTATCCTTCTTTACCATATGAACTAGAATATACTGAATAATCATCTTTTATTGAATTAAGAAGATTTCTATTAGGTTCATAAGCATATCCATGATCCATATAACCACCTCTAGCAGTATTGATATTAGACATCATTAATGCTTCTCTTGAATCTCCACCATAATCACTATCATTTGGATTATATGTTAATGTAGCAACTCTTGTTGAATATTGAGTATTAGTTGGGAGGTAAGTGATAATCTTATTATCTTTTCTTACTTTTTCAATTTCATCTAATCTCTTTAATTCATCTTGGAATACTTTGTTAACTTCATTAACTTTAGCAGCCATTGTATTCATATAACCATCATATGTATTATAAGCTGCTTGACCTTTTCCTTGAATTCTATAATATGTATCAAATTTAGCGACGTTAGCAGCAGTTAATAACATTGTATCAAGATAAGCTATATATGCTCTTTTATTTTTATATTCTTGAGTAGTCCATTTATCATATTTACCTAATGTTAATGAATAGTAATAGAATATATTTTTAGTTTTATCTCCTTGGTTTGGATGAAGAATATATTCAGCTAAATCTGAAACATAGTTAGGGAAATATTCATATTCAGAAACCTTCATATTTTCTAAGAAGTCTTTATAGAATTGTACTCTTTCTTTTTCTAAATCTTCTTCACTATATTTACCACTTTGTTCATGTTGAGCAATTGTCCATAAACCATCTTTAACAATACCCATATACTCAAGTTCTGTTTTCTTTAACTTTTGAGTTAAATTATTGATATAGTATTGAGCATTATATTCATCCATCTTCTTATCAATATTATCTAATTTGAATTTGATAACTTCGAGTTGTTCTAATACTTTTTCTAAATATTTAACTGATTGATTTCTAAAATCAAATCCATAATCTTTTAATACATTTAAGACGAAATTTTTAGCATATGTTTCAATACCACCAGTTATAATGTTATAACCTTTTTCAGTAATAGTATCTAATATATACTTTGAAGCATCGATGATACCTGTTTCATCACCTAATAATTTGTGATCTTCATCGTTTTCATTAGTAGCGGCACATGAACTCATAGCTATTGCGGAACCAGCAACACCTGTTGTTGCAGATAACGCTAACAATGTAGATATTACAACTTTCTTTAAACTCATAATCCAAGCCCTCCTTAATTTCTAGATACAATTTTTAATGTTTTGTATCTTGCTTGTACCTATATTGTAACAAATATAAATAGAATGTCAATACTTTTTTGCAACAT
>CAVDQJ010000087.1:1934-4334 GCA_963611005.1 bacterium
GTATTTTGTTTGTATAAAACCTTAAATTTTATCGATTCTATCAGTATTTTTTTACTAAATAGATCTTAATATATAATTTATACATTAATTAACATCATTTTCTAAATTTTTAATAAATTTTGCTGGAACACCTCCAACAAGAGTGTTATCTGGTACATCTTTTGTTACTACTGCACCTGCTGCAATAACAACATTATTACCAATATTTACTCCAGGAAGAATAGTAACATTTCCTCCAATCCAAACATCATTACCAATTGTAATTTTTTTAGCTATACCCAAATGTTCTCTTCTTCCTTTAGGTGATAAAGGATGGTTGACTGTAGTTATTAATGTATTAGGTCCAATCATAACATAATCTCCAATTATAACTGGAGCTATATCTAAAATAACAACATTGTAGTTAGTTAAAAAATTTTCTCCTACAAATATATTCTTTCCATTATCACACATAAAGCCTTGACATAAGCAAACATTATTACCAACTTTACCAAAATGTTTCTTAATCAATTCTTCTTGTTCTTTAGATGATGCTTTATTATCTTGTAGTTTTCTTAAATTAGTAGCAAACTCTATAGCATTTAATTTTCTATTATTTACTCCTTGATCCCGAAAATCATAATATAATCCAGCATCAAGCTTTTCTTCTTCGGTCATACTAATACCTCTTAATAATTCAATTATATCACAAAAATATAAAAAGTCACCTTATGGTGACTTATTATTAGTTAATGTAAATGTAACTATATTTTTATTTAATAAACTATTCAACTTTTAAAGTAAACCATAATTTATCATCTTCAAAATACTTAACTTTTAAAGTTCCTTTATTACAGTTACAAACTGATTGGAATGCTGAATGCCAATCTCTTCCATCATCTCTTCTTTGTTTAATTGATTTAGCTAAAACCTTTTTACCATCTTCTCTCATATAATTTAATAAGAGTTCTTTGTTTTCTTCTTTAAAAGCTTCTTCTGTAGATAAATATCCACCAAAATCTTTAAATGCAACAGGATCAATTGCAGGAAGTTCACCTCTTACATCAAATGGACATGTATCTGGATCAAAATTTCTACCATATTTAACTTTATCAATTAAATTCTTCATATCTTCTTCAGTTTGACATTCATCAATATGAGGTTCAATTGTTTCATATCTTCCTTTACCTAAACCAATAATAGCTCTATCTCTATATTCTTTATTTAAATAGAAATTAGTTTGACAATGTTCATAATCATTCCAAATCAATTTATTATCACATAATTCTAATACACCATAATGACCTGTTTTATCAGCCATAAATAATGCAGCACCCCATCTAATATCTCCATGAGCAATACCATAAACATTAACAGTATTAGCAAGTTCAACTGCTTCACTAACATTACTTGCTCTTTCGCTTAAAAATCTTATTAAAGCACCCATAGACATCGAATATTCTGCACCAGGATTTGTACCAGTATTATCTTTCATTTTAGCAATTTCTGGTTGAGCTGGACGCATATTGCCTTCAATATATAATCCTTTATCATTTAAAATATCTGCAGTAAAGAATAATGTTCTATAAGCATCATCTTCACTAACTCCTTTTTCTTTTACGATATCAAAATCATCACCAGAAAATGGAGAATAAGAAACACCAACAGTTTTATTAAAACCTTTAACAGCAGTTCTTACGATATATCCAGGTTTGTGTGAATAATTTAAATCCATAGATCTTGCAACAACTGTATCTCCATTAGGTAATACTTTACAACAAGCACTACAACCCCAGTTCCCAAACATCTCTTTATCTAGTTTAAGACCTTTTTTATAGTCAATGCTAGTAAATACAGGAAGTTCAACGACATAATCAGCTAAAAACTTTAACTTTTAAATTCGTATTATTTTACTCCTTATTAGTTTAATTAAATTATAGTTCTAATTATTAATTTATTTAGTTTTTAAAACCATCATTGCCATCAGAAAATGACATATTTTGTTCTAAATTATTGTATTTTGTATTATATGTAGCTTCAGTAGGGAAACCAACTCTACCAATCGCTTTAGTATCAACATATGTTCTACTATGATTAAAATAATTTACTAATGGTTTATCACTTATTAAAGTATTACCACTTAAAGTATTTTCTTTTTCACATAAATCAGTTACTTCATGAAGAAGCATTGCACCTCTTGTTAATGAAGTAGTTACATCTTTAACAACACCAGTCTTTAAATTATCTTTAATAGCTATTAAAGTACCTAAAGCTAAAATAAAACCAGGAATATAATCAAGAGGAACACCATTTAAATTAATAGGATTTTCTTTTGTTCCATTTCTAATTGATAATCCTGTAATATCTTCAGCTAAAGGTGCCCAGCCTGGTCTATCTTTCCAAACTGTATCAGAAAAACAC
>CAVDQJ010000087.1:4382-5812 GCA_963611005.1 bacterium
AGGATTAATTTTTCTAATTTCTTCTAAAGATAATCCAAATTTATCAAAACATCCATTTTGATATGAATATGTAATTACATTTGCTTCTTTAATTAATTCTTTAATTCTAGCTAAATCTTCAGGTTTATTTAAATCTAATTGAATAGAATCTTTTCCAGCCCATCCATCAAGTTCTAACATAGCTTGTTCTTGTTCTTTATATTTTCCTCTTCTAACTAAAAGAACATCTGCACCATATTCTGCTAATATTCTTGAACATGCAGGTCCAGCTATGATATGAGTTAAATCTAATACTTTTATACCTGTTAATGGTCCTTTATCTAATGATGTTGGTAATTCCATTTTATGATTATTTACTTCATTAAATCTAATTAAAGGCATCTCTTTAACAGCTTTACCTACTTCTGTATTTTCC
Source organism: bacterium (assembly GCA_963611005.1). Classification (GTDB taxonomy): domain Bacteria; phylum Bacillota_I; class Bacilli_A; order RFN20; family CAG-826; genus Onthovivens. The sequence goes on from CAVDQJ010000087.1 coordinate 4,798, forward strand.
CATTCTTCTCTTGATCTTAAAACACAAGCACATGCTCCACAATTAAAAGCTAATTCTTCTAATTCTTTACTATCCCATTTAGCTACTTCTTTTTTAAGATATTTTTTATCTTTACCCATACTCATTAAAGTAAACTTATCATATGGTTTATTTAATTTCATAGCTTCAACTAATTTCTTTTGTTGAGATTGATAATATGTATGGAAAGAGATATATCTATTATCTTTTGTTTTGTATTTATAAAATGAACCATTTATAGCATTATCAACTCTAATAGCTGATGATAATCTAGTCTTTTTAAATTCTTTATCATAATAATTTGCCATATATAATCTAATAGCTTGTAATCCAGCATAAGATATATCACAAGAAATATTATTTCCTTCGATATTTTCTCCTCTAAGTTCACCGATTTCACTTGCTACATTGCTACATAAAGATAAAACCGCAGCGATAACACTACTTTGAAGTACCTTTTCATCTAAAAACAATCTATCTACAGCTTTCTTTCTTAATTTTGCTAATACAACAGCAATCACATTAGGAAATGGATTTTCTTTTAAATAATTCTTTTTAAATTCCTTTTCTGCATCTTCATTTACTATAAAAGTAACTGGTAATTTTGATTCAATACCCAATAAATTAGATAAGTAATCATATACTATTTGAGCTTCTTTTGCTTTTTTAGTTAATACTTCTTTAGTGGACATATTTTGCTCCTTATGTTTTATAAATATATTATCATTTTAACATAATTTTATATATTAATATATAAAAATGTTGTAATATTTATAAAGTTTAAAAAGGGGTTAGATTATGGGTTATTGTAAAGCGTTTGATGAATTACCATATGGAGTTAATATTTTATTAGCTATATTTGTTCCAATTGTACATTTAATTTATGCAGTTATTTTTGATGCATCTAATAACAAAACAGTAAGTTTAGTATTAGATATTATTTCATTCGTTTGTTTTGGTATTATTTTTTATATTTTAAATTTAGTATTTGTTATTG
>CAVDQJ010000088.1:0-853 GCA_963611005.1 bacterium
CCGTACAGGTCACCTCTATTTTAATTTAAAAGATGAAAATTCATCGATTAATTGTGTTATGTTTAAATTTGACGCTTTAAAAAGTGATGTTGATATTAGTAATGGTGATCAAATTTTAGTTGTAGGTAATATTTCTAGTTATATAGTAAATGGAACTTATCAACTTATAATTAAAAAAATAATTCCTTTTGGTGAAGGAAATTTATTGTTAAATAAAGAAAAATTAAAGAAAAAATTAGCTATAGAAGGTATATTTGATGAAAATCATAAATTACCTTTAGTTGAATTTCCTCATAAAATAAGTGTTATTACAGGAAAAAATAGCGCTGCAGAAAAAGATTTTCTTTTTAATTTAAATAGAAGAAATCCTTTAGTAGAAGTTGAATTTATTTATTCATCAGTTCAAGGTAAAGAAGCTTTACCTGATTTATTAAAAGCTGTTGATAAAGCTGAAAAATCCGATTCTGACATGATTATTTTAGGAAGAGGCGGAGGAGCTAGTGAAGATTTAAATGTATTTGATGAAGAATTGTTAGTTAGAAGAATATATGATCTTAAAAAACCGATAATTACTGCGATTGGTCATGAAATTAATTTAAGTTTATGCGATTTAGTAAGTGATAAACACGCATCAACTCCAACTGGAGCATGCGAATATGCAGTTAATGATATCAATGACATAATTAGCGAACTTAATTATCTTAAAGGTGATATTTATAAAACAATTAATAATAAATTGAACTTATATAATGAAGCTATTTCTAAAATTAAATTAAAAAAAGAATTTACTTCAATTAATTCATTATATGATTCATATTTACTTAAAATCAATGAAATAAAAGCTAATATCAAT
>CAVDQJ010000088.1:863-2664 GCA_963611005.1 bacterium
AGATATTATTAAAAGATAAATTGAAAATATTAAATGAAGGTTATTCAATTGTTTATAAAGATAATAATATTATAAAAGATGTTAATATGGTTAATAGTGGTGATACTTTAAAAATTAAATTAAGTAATGGTGATATTATTGTAAAAGTAGTTGATGTTATGGAGGATAAATAAAATGAGCGAAAAGAAAGAATTAACATTTGAAGAAAAGTTAAAAAGAGTTGAAGAAATCTCTTCAGAATTAGAAGAGAACAAGCTTTCTTTAGAAGAGTCTATTAAAAGATACGAAGAAGCTAATGTATTAATTAAAGAATTAGAGAAAACTATTAAAGATGCTAAAGAAAAGGTTGAAAATATAAAGAATAGTTAGTTAATAGTTTATTATTAGTATAATATTAGTATATATTTAGTAAATGTAAGATGAGTAAAATAATACTACATATAGATTTAAATGCTTTCTTTGCTAGGGCTGAAGAAATAAAAGATCCATTTTTAATAGGTAAACCAGTTGCTATTGGTAACGATGGAAGGTCTGGCATTGTTTCAACATGCTCTTATAAAGCAAGGGAATATGGAATTCATTCAGGAATGCCGATGTTTCAAGCAAAAATGCTTTGTAAGAATTTAATTATTAGACCATGTGATTTCAAATTTTATGAATTGTTATCTAAAGAATTTATTCACCATATAAGAAGCTTTACTCCATATGTTGAACAAGCTTCAATTGATGAATGTTATGCTGATATTACTGATTCTTATAAAAAGTATGGAAATAACGATATAATCGGATATTTAAAAAGAATCCAAAATGAACTTTTAAATAAAACAGGATTATATTGTTCAATAGGAGTTGCTTCTACAAAATTTTTAGCTAAAATGGGAAGTGATATTAAAAAACCAATGGGAATTACAATTATAAGAAATAGAGATATTAAAAATATTATATTTCCTTTGCCTATTAAATCTTATTTTGGAATTGGAAATAAAACTTATCCAAAATTAGAAGAAATTGGCATTAAAACTATAGGAGATTTGTATAAAAGAGTAAAAAACGGCTCTAACGATAAAGAATTAAGTAATATTTTAGGTAAATTTGAAGAAGATATTGTTAGTTGTTTAGAAGGTAAAAGCAATAACGAGCTGTTTTTAGGTGAATTTGATCCAAAATCTATTGGAAGAACATCAACATTTGAAGAAGATAGTGATGACATTAATTTTATTTTACCTTTTATATTAAACCTTTCTGATGATGTAATTAATGAAATGAAAGAAAAAAAGAAGATATGTAAGACAATACAAGTAACTTATAAAACCGGTGGTCATAATTGCGATTTTAAAACTAAAACATGTGCAAAATCTTTCGATGAATATGTCGATGATAGCGAATTTTTAAAGAAAGAAATAGAAAAATTAGTTAAAAAAACTTATGATGGTAGTTTATTAAGAATGGCTGGTATCTCAGTGAAGAATTTAGAAGATAAATCATCTAAATCAATTCAAATGAATTTTGATAATATCGTAGATTATGAAAAAGAAAGTAAAGCGATTTTATTAGCTCAAGAATTGAATAGAATTGCTAATAAAGATATATTTTTTGTAGGAACTGAATTAAAAAAGAGGGATAAAAATGGAATTAAATGAGGCTTTTTCATCATTTTTACAATATTGTTTATTTGAGAAAAATTTAACAAACGTAACGATTATTGACTATAAAGAAGACTTTAAAAAGTTTAGAAGTATTTTTCCTACATATAAAGATACTAGTGATTTAAAGATAACTGATTTAGATGAATTTATATTAA
>CAVDQJ010000089.1:0-1985 GCA_963611005.1 bacterium
TTATGAGAGTTTTAATATTGATTTCTATACTACTTGCTTGTGCTCTTGTCGGTTATTTATTTGGTAGCATCCCTAATGGAGTTATTATTTCTAAATTGTTTTTTAAAAAGGATATTAGAGATTATGGATCACACAATTCAGGTGGTACAAATGTTGGAAGAGTTTTAGGAAAAAAGGTCGGTGTTATCGTTATTATTCTTGATATGCTTAAACTTATGATACCTTTTATTCTTGCTATATATTTATTTGAATATAATATCGATATAAAAACATATATTAATCCTAATTTTGAAGAGTTATCTGCATTTGGAGAAGGTAATACTTTAAATCAATTAGCATATTTCTTAGTACCTTTATTTGCTATGATTGGTCATGCTTATCCTATATTTGCTAAGTTTAGAGGTGGTAAAATTGTTTCTACATATGCTGGATTTGACTTTACTACTACATATTTATCATTCCCTATTATGGTATCTACTTTCTTCATTACATTAAAGGCTAAAAAATATGTTTCTTTAGCTTCTATTCTTTCTGGAGTTGTTTCTGCTTTATTTGCAGTTATTACTTTTATTGTTTATGCTTGTACATTTAAAAATTGTGGCCAAGATATATCAAATTATATGATGTGGTTTTTCTTTGGTCCTAGATGTTGTATTTATTATCCTGTATTTGCTTTATTGTGTACTGGTTTATTGATCTATAAACATAAAGAAAACATTAAAAGAATTGTTGCTGGTACAGAAAGCAAAATTAAATGGATGAAATAATAATTAGTAGATAATTAGTAGATAATTAGTATAGTTGAAAACTCAATAAAATTTATCAACATAAAGAAAAAATGCGATGGTTATCGCATTTTTAATTGACAAAATGATTTTGTATTTACAATCACTACTACTGATGCTGTGTAAAAGACATCAGATTAATTTATAATAAAAAATGTATAAAAAAAGATGTAATTCTTTTTAAATTACATCTATTTTATTAAGTTTAGTTTTTATGTTTATTAACGCTATTCATGACAGCTCTAATTTGAGCTTCACTAGGTTTTCTACCCATTTGCATATACATAGCTCTTATCATATCTTCGTTGATAGGAGGATTCTTTTCTATTTGATTTTGAAATACTTTTCTAGAAACGAAGAAGCCAATTACTGCTCCTACTATAACACATGCAATAGCTATTAATAATACCCAATACCATTCCATGTTTATTAAGCTCTTCCGTCGTATTCAGCTGTATCTGTTCTAACTAATACGTCTTCATCATTATTAATAAATAATGGAACTCTAACTTTAAGACCTGTTTCTAAAATTGCTTCTTTAGTAGCTTTATTAACAGTATCTCCTCTTACAGCAGGTTCACAATGTGTAATATGTAAACTTACTTTAGCTGGAAGGTTAATTCCTAAGATTTCATCTTCATAAGTGACGATTTCAACTTCTAAATTTTCTTTTAAGAATTGTGATTCCCATTTAAGTCTATCTTTAGCGATTTCAACTTGTTCATATGATTCTTGATCCATGAATACATAAGTTTCACCACCATCGTAAAGATAATTCATCTTCTTTTTGTCAAGTCTAATTGTTTCAACTTGATAACCACTATTAGCGCTCATTTCAGTAATAGCACCAGTTCTTAAGTTTTTAACTTTAACTTTAGCAACCATTTTTCTCATAGCTGTTTTGTTAAGTAAAATGTCTTGAACAGAATAAATATTGTCATTATCGATGAAATAATTACCTGGTCTTAATTCAGTAACGTTCATTTTCTTTCCTCCTATATTGATTTTAAAGTGTTAACTTCTTTTTTGAGTATCGTAGGTTCACCATGTCCTGGATATACATTTAAATTTTCGTCTAATTTAGATAATTTTTCTAAACTAATACGCATATCTTTAATACTTCCAGTAGGTAAATCACATCTACCGATACAATTTTTAAATAATGTATCCCCACTAAAGAGAGCATTTTCTTTATTTAAT
>CAVDQJ010000089.1:2020-2666 GCA_963611005.1 bacterium
TACCAATACAATTTTTAAATAATGTATCCCCACTAAAGAGAGCATTTTCTTTATTTAATAAATAACAAACGCTTCCTTCAGTGTGTCCTTTAGTTTCTATAACTTTGAAAACATAACCATTTCCAAAGTTAATTTCATCCTCATCATCGAGTAAATATTTGTTTTGATAATCAACAATTACATCTTTAGAAAATGTACAAGAGCAATTTAAACGTGTATCTGTTAAAAGTTTATCTTCTTCTCTTTTAATGAATAAAGTTGGAGAATATTCTTTTAAAAAATCGTTTATACCGCTAATATGATCGAAATGACCATGAGTTAATAACAAACCATTAACAATAGAATTATGATTTTCTTTGATGTATTTTTTAATTCTATCGTCATATCTACCTAAATCGATAATTACACAACCCCTATCTTTATCGCCAATTACATAAGTATTAGCAACAATTTCGTCAGGATCGTTAAATCTAAAGGTTTTAATCATTATTTCTTCTCTTTAAATGTTGTTTTCTTTCTACAATGTGGGCAGTATTTGTCTTTAAGTAATCTGTCAGGATTATTCTTTTTGTTTTTGCTTGTAATGTAAGCTTCTTCTCCACAAACTGTACATTTAAGTATGAGTGAATCTCTATTTCCTTTTGCC
>CAVDQJ010000090.1:0-2240 GCA_963611005.1 bacterium
TTGTAATATCGATTTCAGATTCTTCATCATCAATATTTTCTTCGACGTTAACTTCGATTTCTTCTACTGGTTTTTCTTCTTTAACTGTTTTTTTAGCAGCTGTCTTTTTACTATCTTTTTTTGTAGCCATATTTATATTTCCTTCCTTATTATATAAATTTAATTACGATAATCTTCGTCTAATCGTTTTGTTCTTGACGGATGTTTTAATTTGTTTTCAGCTTTAGCTTGAATTTGACGAATTCTTTCTCTTGTGAGGTTAAACTCTTTACCAACTTCTTCTAAAGTCCATTCTTTTCCATCGATATAACCGTATCTTAGCATAATAACTTTTTGTTCAGTAGGGTTCAAAACTTCTTCCATGATTTTAAGTAAACTTTCACTATTACTTCTTTCGTTTAAATTTTGAACTGGAGACAAATGTTCTTTATCTTCTACAAAATCACTTAACTCTGTTTCGTCTTCTTCACCGATTGGAGTTTGAAGTGAAATTGGTTCCTGTGCCATTTTTTGTACTTCCATTACTTTTTTTGGAGTTATTTCGCCATCAAGTTCTTTACTTATTTCTTCTGGAGTTGGATTTCTTTCTAATTCGCTAGTTAGTTTTCTTGTAGCTTTATTAACTTTTGAAATCAATTCTCCATAGTGAATTGGGATTCGAATTGTTCTACTTTGATCTCCAATAGCTCGAAAAATAGCTTGTTTTATCCAATGTGTTGCATATGTAGAAAATCTACCTTTTTCTGGATCAAATTTATCTACAGCTATCATAAGACCGATATTACCTTCTTGCACTAAATCTTGGAATTGTAATCCTCTTCCTATATAGTGTTTAGCAATATTTACAACAAGTCTTAAATTACTATTTATGAATTTTTGTCTTGCTGCCTTATCACCATTTTTAATTTTATGAGCTAACTCAACTTCTTCTTCTTTAGTAAGAAGAGGATATTTTCCCATTTCTTTTAAGAATAGTACATTACTATCATAAACTTTAACACTTGATTTGCTTAAATTATCTAAATCATAATTTTGTGTTTCTTCTACATCGTTAACATCTTCTGAATCTTCATCTTCTAGATCTTTTGAATTAAAATCATCAATATCAGAATCTAGATATGTATCATCTGGATTATCAATTTTAAATCCATCTTCTTTTAATTTATCAAGTATCATTTCAATTTGATATTCACTTAAATTACCTATTGAGTCAGAATCCAAGAAATCATCATATTTTATGATTTTGTTTTTAGCTTTCTTTTCAAAATCTTTAACAACTTTTTGGATCAATTTTTTGTTAGCAAGTTCTTCGTTTTCTTCATTATCTACTAATTCTCTACTAATATTCAACTTATTTTTAACTATTTTTTTACTTTTACTATTTTTTTCCTTACCCATTAGATTCCCTCCTTTTCTTTGATGCTTTTTCAATTTCTTTCTTCTTTTTGTTTAAATAATTTTGAGTAATATCTAATTTTTCGGAGATAGTTTTCCCTTTAATACCATCTTCATAAGCTTGTTTATTTCTGAAATTTTCTCTTTCTTTATTTATTGTTGAAATAATTTCTATAGCACTCTTCTTTGAATATGGAGTTGGCTTGTAATTTTCTTCTAATGATAACGAAGTTAATTCATCAATTATTTTATCTTTATCAACACTAAGATTGTCTTGACTTGAAAGATAAGAAATCAATTTATCAACTGAATAATCGCAATCTTTGTTATCCATCAAAAAGTCTTGTATACAATTTATAATTTCACCATATGTTTGATTAGTCATATAACCAAGATTTGAATTATATAAATTTAAAGCTTCTTTGTTTTCTAGAATATATGTCATCAAATGTCTTTCAGCGAGTTCAAGTCTATTTAGATCTCTTTTATCGAATTTATTAGTGCTATAGAATTCTTTTACTTGATTATCTGTTAAAACAGAATGTGTACTTTTATAATTTTTTAAAACAGATTTGATGTTTTGAATTGAAAACTTCGATAAATTCGATAATCTAACAACATAGTCTTCTAATTCTAAAGTATCAGAAGTATTAGCTAAAACAGGTAAAAATGAATTAATTAATTTCTTTCTATCGTCTAAATTATTCAAATTTAAACTTTTTGAATAATAATTTAATAACCATTCACCTTTGCTTAATAAATTATTAAGGAATTGAACCAAAGCTTCTCCACCATTCTTTGAAAGAATTTCATCAGAATCTTTTCCTTCATATCCTGTTAAATTA
>CAVDQJ010000091.1:0-2441 GCA_963611005.1 bacterium
CTCATGAACTTAAAAAAATATTTGATATATATGATATCTCTTCAGGTTATATCTACGTTTTATTTAAAGATGGTGAAATAGAGGGGTTCATATATTACTTTAATTTTAAAGATAAAACATTCATGTTGGATAACTACTCAAGACAATCGATGTTATATTATTCAACAATGGTAGGTAATTACTTTAATGAATATGCAAATAACGTTACTATTAACCATTATAAAAAGAATTTCTCTAACCTTTTAGCATTATCTCACTTTAAAGAATATACAATCAATAGAAACAATTATAAGGTTGTTTCATTCTCTCAAGATTTAAAAGATTCTATTAAAGATTTAGAAGTTGGTGATGTTTGTTATAAAAAATTATATGGAAAAAATACACCTTGTGAAAATTGTCCATTAGGTAAAGTTAAAAAGAGAGTCACTGAATTTGATGGTATTAAATATTTATATAATGTCACTTCAGTTAAAGAAAATAAAAATTTAGTATCTATGTTATTATCTCCTGTTAAAGATAATGATAATTATTTATCTAATAACAGATTTGATCCAGTATTATTATTAAATACAACATACTCATTAATGGAAGATTTAAATAATAAATACGCATTAAAATCAAAAGGATATTTAATGCTTATTAGATTTGAAAACAAAGATGAAATCTTAAAAAGACATAAAGAAGAAGGATATAATGATGCTTTAATTTATATCTCTGATAAGATGAAAGAAGAAGGAATAGGAAATGGATCAATCTATTTATATTCATCTAATTGCTTAGCTATATTATTAAACGAATCTAAACGTAATGAAATATTTGCTCTTTCTGAAAAGATAGGTAGAATCATTCATAATTACGCTAAAGAACAAGAATATTTAATAAATATTAATACTTCTCAATTCGTATTCCAATATCCTTTAACATATGTTTCTAGTGTAGATTTTATGAGAAATGTTGAAGAAGAGATGAATAAAGAAAGACAAAGAGAAGACAATATGCTTATCTTTAAAGAAGATAACATCATTAGACCAATATCAAGAGAAGCTTATATTCTTCAATTACTTGAAGATTCATTCAATAAACATAGCTTTGATATTAGAATCCTTCCAATGGTTAAAAAAGAAAACAAACAATTATTTGGAGGAGAAATCTTACTTAGACTTAAAGATAGCTTAACTGGTATGTATATCGATGCTTATGAATTTATCGATGTCGCTATTAAAAATGGTAAGATGCATTTATTCACAAACTTAATCATCGAACAAATCGGTAAGATTTATAGACAATATGGTCAAACAATCTTTAGAGTCAACTGTTTAGATAGATTATCAATCAACATTGATTCAAGCTATTTCCAAACAGATACATTTGTTGATGATATCGCTAAATTACTTCAAGAATATAACTTCAATAAGAACTTCTTATCATTTGAACTTAATGAAGTTGATATCATGAATAATTTCGATTTAATTAAAGGTGTTATTAAAAAACTTAAAGCATATTCGATTAACTTTGTTTGTGATAACTATTCTGGTAAATATTTATCACTTGAAAAACTTAACAAGTTAGGATTTGAAGAGATTAAGATTGGTAGAGATATCGTTAAAGATATCGATTCTAACCCACTTAACTTAAATAACATTGTTGTTTTAACTAACGATGCTAAAAACTATGGTATGAAAGTAGGTCTTGTCGGTATTGAAAGAAAAGAACAACTCGAAGTTATTAAGAGTGATAATGATATCGATATGCTTCAAGGATATTACTTCTATAAACCAATGGAAGTTGATCAATTCTTAGCACTTGCTAAACAAATGTTATTAAAAATACCACTTAACTAATATAAAAGAACAGCCTTTGCTGTTCTTTTTATTTTAGATATATCTATTATTTGATAAAATATAAATGTAAAAAAGAAAAGAGAATAAAATATGAAAATTGGATTAATAGCTCATGATAAAGAAAAACCTAATATGATAGCTTTATGTGTTAAATATAAAGATGCTTTAAAAGGTAATGAATTAGTTGCAACAGGAACAACTGGAAAATTAATACATAACGCAACTGGATTAGAAATTAAATGTATGAAAAGTGGACCTTTAGGAGGTGATCAACAAATCGGTTCAATGATAGCGGATAAAGATTTAGATTTAGTCATCTTTTTACGTGATCCTTTAACTGCTCAACCTCATGAACCAGATGTTAGTGCTTTACTTAGACTTTGTGATGTTACAGATACTCCTTTAGCTACTAATAAAGGAAGTGCTGTTATAATGCTTAACGCATTAAAAAACAACGAAATCATAGATAGAAGTAGTAAAAATAAAAAATAATTAATATTTATAAATATTAAATTGATTATTTAGTTTAAATTATTTAAAATATATCGGTATGCAAAAATTAGCGAAATTTAAATATATTTTTATTATTTTGTTATCCGC
>CAVDQJ010000092.1:0-3043 GCA_963611005.1 bacterium
ATCATAAAAATATAAAAATTACATTAATAAAACTTAAAGATTTGAATATATAAAATAATATCTCTAAAATCTAATATTTTTTATATAAATTTATTATCACACAATTCAAATAATTTATTTTAACTTAAATTATTTAATAGTGATGGTGCAATCTGATTCAGAAACTTTTGAATCAGCACCAATGTTATTTCCAATATCATCACTTATAACTACTTCCCCATTGGTTTTAATTAATTTTAATAACCAAAACAAATCAAAAATATATTATTTAGGTTACTATTTTTCAAATTGAAGTTTATAAAGTTTATAGTAATAACCTTTTTGTTTTAATAATTCTTGATGATTTCCTCTTTCTACTATTTCTCCATTTTGAAGTACTATTATTTGATCGCTATGTTGAATTGTAGATAATCTATGAGCTACGACTAGCATTGTTCCTAATGATTGTATTTTCTTTAATGAATCTTGAATTATAGTTTCAGTTTCAGTATCGATATTAGCTGTAGCTTCATCAAGTATTAATATTTGAGGATGAGATACTACAACTCTAGCAAATGATAATAATTGTCTTTGACCACTAGAAAGATTTTCTCCTCTTTCTACTATTTCTTCATCTAATTTATTAGGTAATTTATCTATAAAACTTGTAGCGTTAACATAATCACATGTTGTTTTAATTTCTTCTTCAGTTATAGAATCATCATTCAAAGATATATTGGATTTAATAGTTCCGCTAAATAAGAATACATCTTGAAGCATTTGACCTATTCCTTTTCTTAATGATTTTATCTTTATATCTTTAATATTTACTCCATCGATATAGATATTACCTTTTTGAGGTTCATAATTTTTAACAATTAAAGATAATATTGTAGTTTTACCTGCTCCAGTTGCTCCAACAAACGCACAAGTTTCTTTAGGATTTATAGTAAAAGATACATCTTTTAATATCCAATTTTCTTTTTCATAAGCAAACCAAACATGATCAAATTCAATCTTTCCTTCAAAATGAGTCATATCTATAGCGTTTTCACTATCCATAACATCAGGTTTAACATCTAAAAGATTGAATAATCTTTCACAAGCTGAGAAAGCTCTTTGAAGGTTATTTAATTGATCTGCTAAATTTTGAATAGGATTAAAGAAATTAGATAATAATAAGTAAAAAGATACTATTTCATATGCTAATAAATTAGTTTTAATACCCATTGAGAATGTTAAAGCTATGGCAACAAAATATAAAAATGACATAAATGGTCTATAAAAACCAAATAATATTGCAAAATTATATTTAATCTTTCTTAAATTATCATTCTTTTCATCAAATTTAGTTTGTTTTCTATCTTCTTTATTAAATATTTGAGTTAACTTCATACCAGATAAATTTTCATTTAAGAAAGTATTTAATAAAGATACAGCTTTCTTTTCTTTTTTATATGATTTTTTAATAAATTTAGAGAATAAGAAAGATGATACAAATACTATTACTACAACTGGAAGTAATATTAAAGATAACATAGGAGAAATATATAACATCATTGCATATACTCCTACTACTGTTAAAATATTTTTAATGATATTAACAAATACATTTGTAAATAAATCAGACATATTTTGAGTATAATTAGCAACTCTTGTAACAAGTCCTCCTACACTCATCTCATTAAATTGATTTAACGACATCTCTTCAATATGAGTGAATACATCCATTCTTAATTTATATATAATTCTTTGACCTGTTTTTTGTAATATCATACTTTCAAAATATAAAAATAATTGATTAACACATGTTAAAATAAAATAACCTACTACAAATATTATTATTAATTTTAAATTGATATCTTCTACTTGAAGTAATTTAGTAACTTGACCAGTTGTTAATGTTAAAACGATATCTAAAACAACATTTACTACAATCAATATAAATGCAACTAAAAAACTCTTCCATTCAGGTTTTATATAAATCATATTTCTTTTAATTAATTCTTTAAAAGAAATCTTTTTATCTCCATGTAACTTATCTTTTATCTCTTCATTCATAATTAACTATTGACCTCTTTTTCAAGTTCTTGAAGATAATGCATTCTTGCATAAGTTGGAGATATTTTTAATAAATTCTCATGTGTATCAAATGCTTCAACTTTTCCTTCATTTAAAACAATAATCTTATCTAATTTAGATACTGTTGATATTCTACTCGCTATAACAATTGTAGTTTTTCCTTCTCTTTTCTCTTTAATATTATTTAAAATTGTTTCTTCAGTTTTTAAATCTACTGCACTAACTGAATCATCTAATATTAAAATAGGAGAATCTTTTATATATGCTCTTGCTATACTAATTCTTTGTTTTTGTCCACCAGAAAGAGTAACTCCGTTTTCTCCACTAACAGTTTCATAACCATTTTCAAAAGCTTCAATATTTTCATTTACTGCAGCAAATTTTGCAGCTTCTATAATCTTTTCTTTATCAACTTCATCATTAGCAAAATTGATATTATTTTCTATTTTATCAGAGAATAAAAAGTTATCTTGAGGAACATAAGCTATACATTCTCTTAAAGAAGATATTTTAGCCTTCATTAAATCGATATCATCGATTTTAATAGCGTCATTATCTACATTATAAAGATGTAATAATGAATTAACTAATGTTGTTTTTCCTGATCCAATTTTACCAACTACACCTATTTTTTCTCCTGGATTAATAGTTAATGTAATATTTTCTAATGAATTAGTTTTGCTTTCAGGATATCTAAAAGTAAAGTTACTAAATTCAATTTTACCTTTTATATTTTCTAAAATAATAGGATTATCACAATCTTTTACTTCTTCAGGAGCATCTAAAAATGAAGATATTCTTTTTAATGATGTTTTAGCTCTACTTCTCATAGTAAATACTTGACCTAATGCCATTAAAGGCCAAATTAATGTGTCAAAATATCCTACAAATGTAACAAGTTTTCCAGCAGATAAAGATACAGATTGACCAAATAATTGAACAGCATTTCCACTAATTGTACAATAAACAAAATAGCTACCAA
>CAVDQJ010000093.1:0-3469 GCA_963611005.1 bacterium
GTATAAGCCTTCCTTTTATTTATAATAAATTATACATTTAAAAAATTACTTTTTGTATTATTTTTTTACTAAAATACGATAAAAAAAGATGCATCATATTTTTAGATGCATCTTTTAAACTTTTTTAATTATTTAGTGCAATTTTTACATTTACAAGAATTGTTTTTACCATATTTTTTATGATAGTCTTTTAACAACTTATTTTTGCCATTAAAAGAACAACAAGCGCAATCTCCAGTAGGAAGATGTTTTACTTTTTTATATATGTAAACACCTAACATACTACATAGAAAAACAATAACACAAACAATAGTAACAATTCCTATCCACATAAATTATTTTTCACCTTCTAATCCAAGTCTTTCTTTTTTATTTTTATTTTTATTCCAAAAGACAATAGCAACGATTGCAAGAGCAATAACAGCGACAAAGATAAATACTGTCCACCACCATGTTCCAACAAGATAAATCATACTAGCAACAAAATAAGATGTGACTACCCAGAATAAAATAGTTGTCCAGAATTTATTCTTTGGTAATTCAGCTTTAGCTGTAGCACAAGCTGCAAAACAAGGGATAGTTAACATATTAAATGCGATAAATGCGATTAAACCAGCAGTATTAATACCTGTATTATTGATTAATTGAACAACAGAATCAACACCTTCAAGAGCTTCATCAGGAGTAAATCCACTAACTATACAAGCAGCAAGTGTACCAAATGTAGCGATAACGTTTTCTTTTGCAATTAATCCAGTAACAGCAGCAACAGCGAATACCCAACCAAATTTTCCGATTTGAGAACCAAATCCTAATGGAGTGAATAAAGGTTGTACTAATTGACCAATTCCTGCAAGAATACTTTCATTCATTTGTTCGTCTGGTAAATAAGTCCAGTTCCAAGCAAAGTGAGAAACAAACCAAATTACTATTGTAGAAACAAGAATAATTGTAAATGCTTTCTTAACGAAATGTTTTAATTTATCCCATAAATGGATCATTAAAGATTTAAATTGAGGCATATGATAAGCAGGAAGTTCCATAATAAATGGTGGGACTTTTCCTCTCATCGTTGTATTTCTCATTAAAATAACAGCACATATTGCTACAACAACACCTAAAACATACATTGAATATGTAATTAAATCTACATATGGAACATTTGCAAGTTGGCAAATACCTCCAGCAATAGCTGTTAATATTGGTAATTTTGCACCACATGAGAAGAAAGGAATAACTCTAACAGTAGCAACTCTTTCTTTTTCATCAGCTAAAGTACGTGTGTTAATCATAGCTGGAACACTACATCCAAAGCCCATAATCATAGGCATAAATGCTCTTCCACTAAGACCAAATTTTCTAAAGATTCTATCAAGAATAAAGGCAACACGAGCCATATAACCTGAATCTTCTAAGATTGAGAAGAATAAGAATAATAATAAGATTTGAGGTAAGAAACTTAAAACTGCGAATAATCCACCAAGTACACCATCACATAAGAATCCAACACACCATTCAGGAGCATTTGCAGCCATTAATCCATACCTTGCTAAATCGGTTAACATATCGGTTAAACCAGTTAATAATGATTGAAGTATAACACCGATTGAATTTATACCATCATTAGTCCAGAATAATCCTTCCCAATATCCACCAAATTCAGTTCCATTTATTGTGAAATAAGTACCTCCAAACCAAGGAGTTAATTCTTTAAAACAACCACTACTTCCTATCCAAAATAGATTTTCAGAGAAAGTGAAATGGAAAATTAAAAATAATATAACTAAGAAAATAGGAATAGCTGCCCATCTATTAGTTAAAACTTTATCTACTTTATCAGAAATAGATAATTTAGGTTTATTCTTTTTAATTTTTTCTCCATTTTCATTGGTTTCAACAACTTCTTCTTTTTCTTCATGTTTTTTAAAAGCTGGAGCAAAATTTTTAGTAATGTATTTGTATCTTTCATCAGCTACTAAAGCTTCAAAATCATCACCAAATGTATCATCACTAAATTGTTTTTTAAATTCTTCTACCATAGGAAGAAGATCTTTATGATTTGCTGATTCAATTTCATCATTTTCTACTAATTTAATAGCATGGAATAATGGATTTGCAACTTCTTTTCCTCTAAATGCAATTGTAACATCACCAATTAAATGAGATAATGCACTACCTTTTAAGAATGTATTACCTTGTCTAGGATGTTCACTAAGTTCATAAGCTCTATCCATTAATTCTTTTAAGTTATCTTCAAGTAATGCACTGATTTTAACAACAGGAACACCTAACTCTTCTTGAAGTTTAACTTCATCGATAGCATCTCCATTCTTAGTTACGATATCCATCATATTTAAAGCAACAATTACAGGAACATCCATTTCAAGCAATTGTGTAGTTAAATATAAATTTCTCTCTAAGTTAGTTGCATCGATAATGTTGATAACACAATCAGGTTTTTCATCAAGAATATAATTTCTTGAGATAACTTCTTCTGGAGTGTATGGAGATAATGAGTAAATACCAGGAAGATCGACTATATCAACCTCATAATTATTAGTTTTACTTTTGTATTTACCTTCTCTTTTATCAACTGTAACACCAGGCCAGTTTCCTACGTGTGCCGTTGATCCAGTTAATGAGTTAAATAATGTTGTTTTACCACAGTTAGGGTTACCAGCTAAAGCAAAATGTTTCATATTATTTACTTTCCTCCTTAACTTCTTCTTCTACCTCAACAATTACATATTGAGCTTCATCCTTTCTTAAAGTTAATTCATAACCTCTTAAATTAACTTCGATTGGATCACCTAATGGGGCTTTTTTTCTTAAATAACAAGTAGCACCAGGAGTAACCCCCATATCAAAGAGTCTTCTTCTAACTCTTCCTTCTCCTTCTACTTTTTTAATTAGGCCAGTCTCGCCCACTTTAAATTCACTTAACTTTTTTAACATCGTGTCCTCCCTCTTTCTACGCAACAAATATTTTTGTAGCGATGTTTTTGTCCAAAGCTAAACGACCATTTTTAACAAGTAAAATAACACTTCCTCCTGAACTAGAAAGAACAGTAACTTTACTGTTGATTGTAATTCCAAGACTTTCTAAGTGTTTTTTTGTTTTTTCATCAACAAGAATTTTTATAATTCTCATTTCTTCGTTTAATGGTGCTATAACTATAGGCATAAGTGTTTCTCCTTTAATACTAACTATTTAAAAAATAAAAAATGTTTTTTATAAGGTCTTACTTCTAAAGATAAAACTTTATATCCTGATTCATTAATTGCATCTTTAAAAATATTTTCATCAATACTTTCATCACATACGATTAAACAATTACCCTTTAAATGAGATGTTTTAACTTTTTTAACTTCACTTGTTTTTCTTACAAGGTTATTTACATAAGTTTCACACATTGAGCAATGTAATCCATCAATTTTAATTTCAATCTCTTTCATAAAACCCCTCTAG
>CAVDQJ010000094.1:0-8678 GCA_963611005.1 bacterium
CATTTAAAAAGATATCTTAATGATGAAGAAATAGAAAATTTAACTTCTAGTTTATTAAAAGAAAGAACTAATTGTTTAATATTAAATACTAATAAAATTAGTGATGTAGATTTTTTAAAAGAATTTCCTTTAATGAATAAATTTGA
This sequence comes from bacterium, assembly GCA_963611005.1. Classification (GTDB taxonomy): domain Bacteria; phylum Bacillota_I; class Bacilli_A; order RFN20; family CAG-826; genus Onthovivens. The sequence continues at coordinate 147 of CAVDQJ010000094.1, forward strand.
ATATATTAATCATGCTTATTATTATGATAAAAATATAAATGAGATGGGAAAAAGCTATCTTTTTGATAATGGAGCATATTATATAATGGATGCTTCAAGTATGTTAGTTAGCAATAATTTAATATTAAAAGATAACGATTTAGTATTAGATATGTGTGCAGCTCCAGGAGGAAAAACAATATCTTTAGCTTTAAAATATCCTAATATTAATATTTTAGCTAATGATTTAAGTTATCCTAGAGCCTTAACAATGTCTAGCAATATTGAAAAATTAGGTTTAAGTAATATCACTGTTATATCTAATGATTTTTCTAAAAATTATCAACAATTTATTGAAAGATTTGATGCTATTATTTTAGATGCTCCTTGTTCTGGTAGTGCTATGTTTAGAAAACTTGAAGAGATGAAAAATGATTGGACATATCAAAAAGTTTTAAAACAACAAAACATTCAAAAAGAGTTAATTGAAACAGCTTATCTTATGCTTAAAAAAGGTGGTCAACTTGTATATTCTACTTGTTCTTTTAGTTATGAAGAAGATGAAGAAATCGTATTAGATTTTTTAGCAAATCACAAAGATATGAGTGCTTATTTAATTAATGATTATAAAGAAATATATCATGATCCATCACTAAAAGAAGGATGTCACTTATTCCCACATAAATTTAAAGGTGAAGGTCAATTTTATTGTTTACTTAAAAAGGATGGGGAAACGCCATCAAATTCAATAAATTTAAATAAAAATAAAGTTAATAAAAATATAGAAAATATAGTAAAAGAATATAATTTAGATTTCTTAAATTATGAAATAATAGATAACAATTTATATGGATATAATTATGATTTTAATTTAAAACATATCTCTACTTTAAGAAAAGGAATCTATATTGGTGAATTTAATAAAGATATCTTTAAACCATCATTTAATCTTGCTCATTATAAAGATTCTACTACTAGCATTCCTTTAACTAAAGAAGAAAAAGAAAAGTATCTACATGGAGATACTTTTAATAAATTTTTAAATATTAAGAATGGTTATTATATTGTTTCATTTAATAATATCAATCTAGGATATGTTAAATATGTTAATGGAACTTTAAAAAATCTATATCCAAAAGGATTAAGACATTAATTATTTTTTGTTGATTAATTTTAATTTTTTAGGTTCTAATACTTTATAATTATCTACTTCTTGATTTACTAAATCATGAACATATAAGCTTAATTCTGTAGTATTCATATCTTTATAATCTTCGTATTTTACTTCTTTTATTGTTTTAATCATAATAGCGTTATGTCTATCTTTATATTTAGTATTAACTGCTCTATATGTTCCATAAATTGGAGATACCATAATTGGAGCTTGAGTTTTAAAACAACATCTAAAAGTACCTGGATGGAAAGTTGCTACTTCTGCTTTAGGATCTTTGATTCTTGTTCCTTCTGGGAAGATTAAAATATCGATTCTTTCTTCACTAGCAAGTTTCTTTTGTACACTCATAAATACTTTTAATTCTTGTTTTAAATCTTGTCTATCTAAGAACTCACCTTCTAAAATACGAACAATTCTTCCTACAAATGGATATTTTCTAACTTCTTTTTTAGCGATAAATGTAACAGGAGTTTCAGCTAAAGCTAAAAATAATAAAGGATCGATAAAAGACATATGGTTAGAAATAATTACATAGTTTTTATTTTTATCTTTTGTTTTATAAAAATTAACAAATTCATCTTTATAACAAACTACATCAAAAGCAGCAAATATCTTTTTACATATAGCTTGACACTTTGCAAATCTTTTTTCTAATGGGTATTTTTTAGGGTTAATACTATAACGTAATACCCAAGCAAAATATGCCCATATAAATCTTGGTAACAATAAAAAAACAGCTTTTATATATTTAAACATAAACTAATCTTCTTTCTTTACAAATACATTAACTTCGTATGGATTCATTAAAACAGTTTTACAGTGTAAACTTCCTTTTTCAATAGCTCCAGCATAAGTTATTAAACCTTCATAATATCCATCTAAATTAACATTGATCGATTCTTCAGTTGGATTATAAATTATAATAACATCTTTTAAAGATTCTCCAATTTTCTTTTGTTGAATCATTACTCCACCATTATCTAAATTAACAAAATATGTATTATTAGCAATTTCTTCACAACTTAAATTTGTTTTTCTTAAATTTTGTTTCTTTAATTTGATAATTGAAGATAAATATAAAGCCATATCAAATCTTTCATCTAATAATTTATAATCAAACTTATTATATTTATCACCCATATTATAGGTATTATCATGACCATATTTTGTAGCACCGATTTCTTGTCCTGCATGGAAAAATGGAATACCATATGCTAATGTGATTGTTGTATTAATAGTTCTAATAATTCTTAAACAAGTATCAACAGATTCGATATTTTTATTTAAACAATCAAATAAAGTCATATTATCGTGACATTCACAATAATTTACACTTTGATTAACATTTTCATATTTTCTATCATAACAGTAATTAACAACACATCCTAAAAATGTATATTTAAAACCTTCTAAATAATCTAAATTACCAGCTAAATAGCCTCTAGTTTTAGAATTATTTGGTCCTTTAACAATATCTCTAAAAGAATCATTAAAGAAACCGATTCCAGGTACTTTAAATGCATTTAAATAACTTGTTCTTTCTTCAGGAAGAAGAGCATTAGCCATTTCCCAACCTTCTCCATAAATCATCGCATCAGGTTTAATAGCTTTGATTTTCTTATATAATTGTTTAGCGGTTTCAATATCCATTAATCCTAATAAATCAAATCTATATCCATCAATTCCATATTCTTTAACCCAATAAACTAAAGAATCGATAATCATCTTTCTAACCATTGGACGTTTTGTATCTAAATCACATCCACAAAATGAATCATTAGATATTCTTCCATTTTTAGTTTTTCTAAAATAATAATTTGGAACTATTTTTTCAAATACATTGTTTTGATAATCGTAAACATGATTAAAAACAACGTCCATATTAACTTTAATTCCTTTTTTATGGAGAGCAGCAACCATTTCTTTCACTTCTTTAATACGAGAATAAGCATCGTTAGGATCTAAAGAATAACTTCCTTCTGGTACAAAATATTGTTGAGGATCATAACCCCAGTTATAGCTCTCTAAAGGTTTATCTTCATTGATTGTTTTAAAATCGTACATTGGTAAAATTTGAACATGTGTAATTCCTAACATTTCTAAATAATCAAGACCTGCTGGATGTCCACCTTTTGTTTTTCTATTAGTTTCAGTTAAACCTAAATATTTACCTTTGTTCTTAATATCAGTATTTTTAGTAAAATCAATAGTAAAGTCTCTTACATCAAGTTCATATACAATAGCATCAATATTTTGTTTTAATTTAGGTAAATCTTTTTCATGTAAATCGATATTAACTTTATCAAAATTTACAACAACACTATGTTTTCCATTAGCTGTAGAACCTTTGGCATAAGGATCAGTTGTAACAAAATTAAGTCCGCTATTAGTTACGCTAAAAAGATATCTAGCTCCATCGTAATCACCATTTAAAACAATTGAATAAACACCTTTTTCTTCTCTAGACATCACGTATGTAGAATAAATTTCTTCACCAATCTTTTTAACAAATAAAACTACTTTACTAGCTAAAGGAGCCCATAATTTAAAAGATGTTTTTTCTTTAGAATAAATCGCACCTAAATCATCACCATCATAACTATATTTTTCATCAAAATCTTTAAATTCTGTTGCTGAATCAACATTTAAAGGAACGATACCAAAATCTTTAATAGAAATATAATAATCTTTTCCTAATTCTAATTTTATAGGTGATTTACATTCATAAATAACATTTCCATTTAAAAATGAAGATTTAACAATGTCTAATCTAACAAATATTTCTTTATTAATAACTAATAAAATTGGTTCATTTTCACTTTTTTCAATTTCAGAAAATATTGATACTTTAATAACATTGTTTGGAAATAATTTTGCACTAACAAATGAATTTAACATATTTAACTCCTATTAACCTTTAATTGAATAATTCATATCAGATTGTTCGCTAGTTCCAGGATTATCCTTTGGAAGCGAACTACTATATCTAATTAAAACTTTACTACCTTTAGAATTATTTTCGCCATGATTGTCTTCGACAATTCCTTCATCAACTAAACGCTTAAATAACTTACCAGCTCTATTAAAACCTGTACCAAAAGTTCTTTGAATTTTAGATGCAGATGCATATTCTAATGAACAAACAAATTCTTTTACTTTGTCATATAATTCATCATTGTATGCACTTCTTCTTTCGTCTTGATCCATCTCAACAATTTCGTCTTTACATTCATCTTCAATATGCATAAAACGAGGGTCATAATCAGCAGGATATCTACTTCTAATGAAATCTAAAACTTCTTTAATCTCATCTTTTTCAATAAGTGAAGATTGAACACGAGCCATACCATTATGTTCAATTAATAATGGAGATTTAACAAGCATATCACCATTACCTAACAATTTTTCAGCACCATATGTATCAATAATGTTTTGAGAATCAACACCATTACCACATAAAAGAGCAACTCTAGCCGAGAAATTGGATTTAATAATACCATTAATAACATCAGATCTAGGAGCTTGTGTAGTTAATAAAATATGAATTCCAGCAGCTCTAGCTTTTTGAGCTAATCTTTGAACTGGTGCAGAAATATTTTTATTTTCACCAACTAAATCAGCATATTCATCAATAACAACTAAAACAAAAGGAATTTTAGGTTTATCGTTTTTAGGAGCATATTCTTCATTATATTCTTTAAGATCACTTAAATCACATTCACTTAAAATCTTATATCTTTCTTCCATCATTTTAACAACTTTAGTTAATGCATTATAAGCTTCATTAGCTTCAGTTATAACTGGACATAATAAATGAGGAATTTCTCTATATTTAGGGAATTCAACTTGTTTAGGATCTACGATTAACAATTTAAAATATTCTGGTGAACTTCTCATAATCATACTCATCAATACAGAATGCATGAAAACAGATTTACCACTTCCAGTAGTTCCACAAACCAATAAATGAGGTAGTTTTTGGAAATTTAAATTAACATAATTTCCTGAAATATCTTTTCCAAATGGAACAAACATACCATTATATTTTTTACTATCTAACGTAGGAAGATGTGAGAATACGTCTTTAAAATAAACGATACTACTCTTAACATTTTGAATTTCAATTCCACTTGTTCTTTTTCCTGGAACAATTGGAGAGAAACGAACTTTAATACCACCTAATTCTCTTGATAAATCTTCTAAATATTTACCAAATCCACCAATTGAATAATCACCTTCTGGTTGTAAATCATATTGAGTAACAGATGGACCAATTGTAAAATCAATAGCTTTTGCTCTAATTTTAAATCTTTCACAAAATTCATTGATAACATTCATTCTTTCAATAGCTTTTGCTCTATTGCTTTCTTCACTAGCAACATCTTTTTTATCTTGAATTAAATATAGAGGTGGGAATTTATAGTCTTTATATTTAATACGTGGGTCAACAACTTTCTCTTCAGTTTTTTCTACTTTTTTAGGAGCAGGTTTATTGATTTCTACAGTTGGACTTACATTATTACTTACATTACTAGAAGGAGTATTCATTTCTTTTAATCCGTTATCGACAAACATCTTACTAGCATTACGAACTTCATCAGGATCTTCAATTTCTTTATTATAAACTAATCCAGTTTCTTTTATAGGTTGAACTTCTTCTATTTTTGGTTCATTATGAACTTCTTCTATTTTTGGTTCTACTGGTAATTCTATAGTCTCTTCAGCAATTACTTCTTCTTTAACATCTAAATTATTATTATCAAATTTAATTTCTTCAAGATTTGAATTTTCTTCAACTTTTTCTTCATAAAAATTATCGACGTTATTATTAGTTAAAGTTGTTTCGTTTTGAACATCATTTAGAGGTTCTTCTTGTTTAGGTGCTTCAAAATTAAGTGGAGAAGCTCCAAAAATCGATGCATCCACTTTTGCTTCACTTAAACCAGTGTTGCTATCAGAAAAAGATGATCCATTAAAGGATAATGAACTATTATTAAAATTATTTTCTTCGATTTCTTTTTCTTCATTTTTAACATATAAAGATTCATCATCACTACTTGTATTATTTTCGTTTTCTACTTTACTTTCGATTGGTCTAGCGACTTCTATATCTCCATAATTATTATTTTCAATAGTTCTTTCTTCGCTTATTTTAACTTCTTTATCATCGATTTCAATATCTTTAGCATTTTTATATTTTTGATTCTTTTCTTTTAATTTAAGTTCAGCGATATAACCTTTTAAGTATCTAGAAAATCTAATTAATAATTTAAGTAACACAAAAACTGTTCCAAGAGTGATAAAGAATGCACCAAAACAATAACTTCCGATATTACTCATTGTAGAGTTGATAATACATGTTAAAGTTAAACCGATAATACCAACATTTTTTCCATAATCGATTTGAGGGAATTTAGCAAAAGATTCTTTAAATGCGTTGCCATAATTATTAACAGTATCTACACCATCTCTTGTTAAATAAGAAATTGTACTACCATCAATTTGTGTTCCGCTAAATGTTAAATAACTATTTGAATAACTATAAGTTGAGTTAGTAAATATAATCATTACACCTAATGTGATTAAAATAAGACCAGCGATTATAAAGCTCATCTTAAAACGAATCTTTTTTCCTGCGATTAAACTAACACCGAATAAGAATATAATAAAATAAACAACATAAGAGATGATTGTGCCTACAAAAAATGATATACAATATGTAAAAAATTGAGCAAATGGTGTGTAATTTACCATGCCCATAATAGCAAATAAACAAAGAAATACACCTTCAGCGATGCATAAATGATTCTTTGTAACAATATCTTTTAATTTTTTACGGTCTTTTTTCATAAAATCTCACTTCTTTTATTATATAAAAGAAGAGAGAAAATTTCTATAAGTAATAGAAAAAAATTATAAAAAAAATAGCGAAATTAATTCGCTATTTTAATTTTAATCTGTTATTACGATATTACTTCTTACAACTGGGTTTCTGTTATTGCTTCTTAATAATAAAGACGAAATCTTTTTATTAATAGCTTCTTCAGTTGATTTTGGATCAAAATCTTTTGTATTAATTAAGAATTTTTCAGTTTCATCAAGTAAAATCTTTGTCATTTCTTTTAACATGATATCAGCTTCTTTATCTTTTAAGAATAAGAATCCTCTCATTTGTACATCTTGCATAAATGAAACTTTTCTATCTTTTTTACTTACACCGATTGATAAAACAACTACACCATCTTCGCTTAATCTACTTCTTTCGCTAATGATTTCATTGACGACATCACCAACTCCAATACCATCGATCATAACATCACCAACTTTAATCTTGTCTTGGATATTAAAATCTGGACTACATTTACCATCGATATAATTAAATGATTGACCGTTATCAAATAAGAAAATATTAGAGTGAGATAATCCTAAATGCATATCGATTGCAAGTTTAGCATTAGATAATAAATTTACATAATAACCTTGAATTGGCATGTAGTATTTTGGTTTCAATAAGCTTAATAGCATCTTTAAATCTTCTTCAAAAGCATGCATCTTTTGAAGTTCTTTTCTTGTGACATATTTAACATTACATCCAGTTTTATATAATTCATCAAGAGTTGAAGTTGCTATAACTTCATTTCTATCTGTAGCTGGACAAGCCATAATAAATGTATCACTTGCTTTAATTCTAATTCGCTTATCTTCGTTTTCGTTATTTGCTAAAATAGATAACTTTTCATATAGTTTTTGACCTTCATCACTTATTAAAATAACAAGTTCTTGGTCTTTTGTACGAAGAACATCTTCAAGAGGAACAATATCTCTAGGATTAAAGAAATCACTCTTTGATAAACTTCTTAATGCGTAAATTTGTTTTGAAACATCATCATATAAACAAATCTTTTTATTAAAATCTTTACATATTTTAAATAACTCATTAAAGTGATATAAATTTTGACTACTTAAAGCTACGAATATTCTTCCTGTTGCTTCTTTAAAATATTTAGTTAATATTGGTAAAAGTCTATGTGAAGGAGAACAATATCCAGGTTTAATAGAATTTAATGAATCACTTAAAAGTAAAAGAGTAGGGTTTTCAGCTATTTTTCCTAATGTATTTAAATCTAAGTTAAAATATTTTTCGTTACTATATTCAACGATAAAGTCACCACAATAAACGATGTTTCCACTATTTGTTCTTAATGAAAAACCAAATGTTGAAGGCATTGAACAACAAGTTGAAAATAAATCAAAAATATAATTATTAATCTTTATTTGCCCAGGAAGTTCAACAATTCTAAAATCATAATTGTTTTCTTGCATATATTTATTTGAAAACTCTTCAAGTAAAAGTTTAGTTAAAGGTGTACAATAAATTG
>CAVDQJ010000094.1:8688-9064 GCA_963611005.1 bacterium
TATATGGTAATCCACCGAAATTAATTTTTTTAGATTTAGTTAAAATAAAAGCTTTAACTCTATCTTTATTTTCGACTAAATAACTATAATCAGCAATAATAAAATCGATGCCTGGAGCATTTTTATCAGGATATTTAAATCCAGCATTTACAACAAAAATATCATCATTTACTTCGATGACGTATAAATCTTTACCTTCTTCATCAAGGCCACCAAGAGCCATTACTTTTATTTTATCCATATTTATAATTTCCTTATAAAAATATTAACAAATTTTTAACGTTTTTAATAGATTATTTTCTAAATCATATAAAGAAAATTCTTCCTTAGATGAATCATAAATAATATATGTTTTTTCTTTATTAACCTTAGGAAG
>CAVDQJ010000095.1:0-2953 GCA_963611005.1 bacterium
ATATTTCATATCTATTATCCTCCTATTTATTTCTTACTTATATTATAAAATACTTTATGAATTTTATGTAGTTTTTTATTAAATAAATTTAATAATTTTATTATTTATGGTTAGTTATAACTGACCATTTTTTTATTGATTTTTTTCATATAAATATATATATTTATGGTTAGACAATATTGGAGGAAGATAAAGATGAAATTACATATTGATAGTGATACATGTATCGGTTGCGGACTTTGCGTTGGAACTTTTGATTCAGCTTTCGATTTTGATGATGATGGCAAAGCAAAAGTTATCGGTGAATTAGACGAAACAAGCGCAGATGAAGCTATTGGAAATTGCCCAGTTGGTGCTATTTCAAAATAATAATAAAAATTATTAAAATTAAAACGAACTTGTTAGTTCGTTTTTTTATATTAAAAAAAGGTGAATCACAATCGATTCACCTTTTAATTTTAAATAAATTTATTATTTAATTAATGAATTTTTACAATTTCCTGTTTCAAGGAATTCATCAAGATTCTTTAATGAAACTTCAATCATATCAATTAAAGCTTTATCTGTTGAACTAGCAACATGAGGTGTTACTAAAACTCTTGGATAAAGATCGATTAATTTTTGATGTTGAGGAGTATCCATCTTTGTTGGATCTTCAAAATTCTTGAAGAATAATGTTTTTTCGTTTGAAATAACATCGATTGCAAGTCCATCAAGATGTCCAGTTTCAACAGCTTCTAAAGCTGCGTCTAAATCTAAGATTTCTCCACGAGCAACATTGACTAAAATTGCATGTTCTTTCATCATAGAAACAAGTTCTTTATTAAAGAAATTATCGTTTTTACCTTTAATATAAGCCATATGAAGAATGATGATATCACATGTTTTAACAAATTCTTCTAATGGTAAGAATTTAACAACTGTTTTAGCATAATCACTTTGGAAGACATCATATCCATATACTTCTGCTCCTAATCCTTTAAATAAATTAGCAGTTGTACATCCAATTCTTCCACAACCCATAATACCAACTTTACATCCTCTTACTTCTCTTGAAAACATTTGGTTAGTAACTTTAAAGTTTCCTTTATGAGTATAATCAGTTGTATATGCTGTATTTCTTAATAACATCATAGCTAATGTTAAAGCGAGTTCACTAATTGCGTTAGGTGAATATCCTGGAACAAATGCTGTTTTAATTCCATATTCTTTACAAGCTTCAATATCAACGTGGTTAAATCCAGCTGTACGTGTTAAATAATATTTTAATCCGTGATCAGCTAAATCTTTCATAGCTTCTTTATTAACGACACAATTACCTCTAACCATAACGACTTCAAAGCCTAATGCATCTTTATAGTTTTCAGTATTTAAGAATTGAGGAAATAAAGTTAATTTATAATCGTATTTCTCTCCTAATTCTTTGAAGAAAGGAACTTCATATTCTCTTACTCCAAAACAAGCAATTTCTTTTTTTGCCATATTATTTCTCCTTTATTTTTTATTAAGCAAATATAGCTGCTGATTGAATAACTGTTAATAAAATCATATAAACAGGTATAAAGCAAACACTAATTAATGTTCCAAGCAATGAGCAACTTGAAGCAAATGTAGCATGTTTATTAGAACTTATACAATATGTAATAGCAACTGTTGCAGGTGGAACTGCCCACATTAATGTTGTAGCTGCAACAAGGTTAAATGTAATGTTAAGTCCTGGGATTAAGTTAAGTAAGAATAAAATACCAAAGTTTAAAGCAGGAAGAGCGATAACTCTTAAGAATGAGAAAATCCAAACGTGAGAATCTTTAACAGCTTCTTTAAATGAAACTTTACCTAATGTACATCCAATTGCTATCCAAACTAATGGTGATGATAATCCACCTAATGTGTTAATTGTGTTGTATAACCATGGTAATGAAACTTTAATATTCCAGAAACATCCAGTTGAGCCATTAACTGTAACAACCCACCAGTTTCCTGCATCAGAACCAACAAGTTGTAAACTCCATAATACAAAACCAACAAATGTAGCAATAATAATTGGGTTAACAAATATTCTCTTTAAGATAACTTTAACATCCATCTTTTGTTTTGCAGGTGCTTGTTGAGTTGCTAAACTATCAGTTGTTTCAGTTGCAACTTCTTGATTTGCATCTTTTGCATAACAAATGACATAGAATGCATAAGAATATAAGAATACACGATAAGCAATATTAAACATACTTGAATCGTTATAAGCTGATGGGAAAACTGCTTGAATTAATGGTTGTCCAAAGAATGTTGTAGAACCAAAAATAAATAAGATTTCCATAACTTTACGTTTAGTTGGATCTTTAACCCATAAGAAGATCAACTTTGATAAGAAAATTAAAACGATGTAAATTCCAAATCCGTATATAAATGATGTAATACAAGATAAGAAATTATCCATTGTAATACCAGTCATGAATGAACCGAATGCTAAACATGGTAAGCAGACAGTCATAACGACTTTTGTTAATACTTTCCCTGTATTTTCTGGGAAAATTTTGGTTTTTGTGAATATAAAACCGATTAAAATGATAAGTACGCTTTTTGCAACAGCGGTCCAAAGGCTCATTGAACTTAATGCGCTAGCGATGTTTTGGCCGATATCGGCATCAGTAAAAATCATAATTTTTACACCCCCTTGATATCATTATATAAATAAGATTTATAGTTTTGTAGCAATATGAGTTATAATAAATATACATTTTTTAAATGAAAAGTATTTAAAAATGTTATAAGTGAGGTTTTATGAATATTGAATATTTAAAGAATTATGTCGCTATTGTCGAAGAAAAAAGCATATCTAAAGCCAGTAAATTATTGTTTATTGCTCAACCATCATTATCTAATCAAATAAAATATCTTGAAGATTTATATCAAACTAAATTGATGTATAGAGGAGGAAGAACAATAAGGCTAACTC
>CAVDQJ010000096.1:0-14885 GCA_963611005.1 bacterium
CGGGCCTTGTACACACCGCCCGTCAAACCATGAGAGCTGGTAATACTCGAAGTCGTTATCCTAACCGTAAGGAGGGAGACGCCTAAGGTAGGACTGGTGATTGGGGTTAAGTCGTAACAAGGTATCCCTACGGGAACGTGGGGATGGATTACCTCCTTTCTATGGAGAAAGAATTCGACTGAAGAAGTCGATGTGTAAAAATTATTAAATAAAACCTAAAATCTCGATTATTACATAATATTCAAGTAAATTGCGTATCAAAAAAGTACATCTGTTTAGTTTTGAGAGAATAGTATTCTTCTCTAAATTGTTCTTTGAAAACTAGATATTTAAATTATAAAACATGTTCTTTCTGTTAAGTTGCAAAATTTCATCTGAGTTATTCAGATAAAATTGCGATTTTAACAAAAAAATTATTTGTTAAGACAAAACTAAAAAACCTAAATTTTACGAAGTTAAGTTAATAAGGGCGTACAGTGAATGCCTTGGCACTAGAAGACGAAGAAGGACGCGACTACCTGCGATAAGCTATGGGGAGCTGGTGTGAGCTTTGATCCGTAGATCTCCGAATGGGGAAACCCGGCATGGGTAACCATGTCATCATCGAACCTTGAGTTCGATTGAAGAAATACCTAGGGAATTGAAACATCTTAGTACCTAGAGGAAAAGAAAGATATATTCGATTCCGTAAGTAGCGGCGAGCGAAAGCGGAACAGCCCAAACCAGGACTTGTCCTGGGGTTAGGACCACGATATGGCATGAGGTATATAACAGTAGAAAGGCTTGGGAAAGCCTGGCATAGAGGGTGAGACCCCCGTATATAAACTTATATATCCGCTTAGTGGTATCCAGAGTACGGCGAGGCACGTGGAACCTTGTCGGAATGTGTGCGGACCATCGCATAAGGCTAAATACTAACTAGTGACCGATAGTGAACCAGTACTGTGAAGGAAAGGTGAAAAGAACCCCGGGAGGGGAGTGAAAAGAATCTGAAACTGTATGCTTACAAAAAGTCAGAGGCCGTTAAAGGCTGATGGCGTGCCTATTGAAGAATGAACCGGCGAGTTTTGTTTTCGTGCGAGGTTAAGTCGAAGAGACGGAGCCGTAGTGAAAGCGAGCCTTAATAGGGCGATTAGTACGAAGACATAGACCCGAAACCCGACGATCTATCCATGAGCAGGTTGAAGGTGGGGTAAAACCTACTGGAGGACCGAACCGACGTTCGTTGAAACGCCCGCGGATGACTTGTGGATAGGGGAGAAATTCCAATCGAGTTGGGAGATAGCTGGTTCTCCTCGAAATAGCTTTAGGGCTAGCGTCTGGTAATTAAATAGTGGCGGTAGAGCACTGAAAGGTCGAGGGTCGCATCTCGCGATACCAATTCCTATCAAACTCCGAATTCCATTATTCGTATCCAGGCAGTCAGAGTGTGGGGGATAAGCTTCATGCTCAAAAGGGAAACAGCCCAGACCGTCAATTAAGGTCCCTAAATTTACGCTAAGTGTTAAAGGATGTGAAGATGCATAAACAACTAGGATGTTGGCCTAGAAGCCGTCACCATTTAAAGAGTGCGTAACAGCTCACTAGTCGAGTGCCTTTGCGCCGAAGATTTACCGGGGCTAAGCGTAATACCGAAATTACGGATTTTAGATTTATCTAAAGTGGTAGAGGAGCGTTCCATATGGGGCGAAGCCGTACTGAAAAGAGCGGTGGACTGTATGGAAGTGAGTATGCCGGTGTAAGTAACGATTATATGTGAGAATCATATACACCATTTGACTAAGGTTTCCAGGGGAAGGGTCGTCCTCCCTGGGTTAGTCGGGACCTAAGGCGAGACCGAAAGGTGTAGTCGATGGACAGCTGGTTGATATTCCAGCACCCGTATGTATGCGATGTAATGACAGAAGTGGCTAATAGTAGCGGTTATTGGATTCCGCGCAGAGCAAAGGACCTGATGGGGTAGCAAATCTCTCCATCATTAAGGAAAGTTGTGAGGTATCGAACGGTTCGCCTAGTAGAAAAATCTATGATGCCAATTCTCGAGAAAAGTTGCTAGCTTAAGTACATATGGCCCGTACCGAGAACGGACACACGTGGTCAAGGAGAGTATCCTAAGGTGAGCGAGTTAACTGTTGTTAAGGAACTCTGCAAAATTACTTCGTAAGTTCGCAAGAAGAAGTGCCTGTGAAAGCAGGTCGCAGTGAAGAGGCCCAAGTAACTGTTTATCAAAAACACAGCTCTATGCTAAGCCGCAAGGCGATGTATATGGGGTGATGCCTGCCCAGTGCTGGAAGGTTAAGAGGAGAGGTGCAAGCTTTGAATCGAAGCCCTAGTGAACGGCGGCCGTAACTATAACGGTCCTAAGGTAGCGAAATTCCTTGTCGGGCAAGTTCCGACGCGCATGAATGGTATAATAATTTGGGCGCTGTCTCGACAGCAGACTCGGTGAAATCTTAATACCTGTGAAGATGCAGGTTACCCGCGACTAGACGGAAAGACCCCATGGAGCTTTACTATAACTTAATATTGACTGCTTGAATTTCATATGTAGGATAGGTTGGAGACTTTGAAGCCGGAACGCTAGTTTCGGTGGAGTCGTCGGTGAAATACAACTTTTGGATTTCAATCAGTCTAACGTACAGATTTACTCTCTGACGGACAGTGTTAGGCGGGTAGTTTGACTGGGGCGGTCACCTCCCAAAATGTAACGGAGGTGCCCCAAGGTACCCTCAATACGGTTGGAAATCGTATTTCGAGTGCAAAGGCATAAGGGTGCTTGACTGCGAGATGTACATATCGAGCAGGGACGAAAGTCGGGCTTAGTGATCCGGCGATCCTGTATGGAAAGATCGTCGCTCAACGGATAAAAGCTACCCTGGGGATAACAGGCTGATCGCTTCCAAGAGTTCACATCGACGAGGCGGTTTGGCACCTCGATGTCGGCTCATCACATCCTGGAGGGGAAGTACCTTCCAAGGGTTTGGCTGTTCGCCAATTAAAGTGGTACGCGAGCTGGGTTCAAAACGTCGTGAGACAGTTTGGTCCCTATCTGTCGTGGGCGTAGGAAATTTGAACGGACCTGTCCTTAGTACGAGAGGACCGGGATGGACATGGCAACGGTATATCAGTTGTTCCGCCAGGAGCATGGCTGAGTAGCTGCCCATGGAAAGGATAAACGCTGAAAGCATCTAAGCGCGAAGCCTACCGTAAGATGAGATTTCCCATTCGCAAGAAGTAAGTGCCCCCTAATGTTAAGGGGTTGATAGGTTAGAGATGTAAGCACAGTAATGTGTTCAGTCGACTAATACTAATAGCACGAGGACTTAATTTCATAAGATTTTAATCAAGTTTTAAAATGTATGTAAATTTTGGGTAACGAAGGAACATAAAAATACTAAATATCTAGTTTTCAGAGAACAAGTATTGTAGAATATACTAGTATCTCGAATGAGTCTGGTTACGATGACGCAGTGGACACACCTCTTCCCATACCGAACAGAGAAGTTAAGGACTGTGGTGCTGAAGGTAGGCGATAGCTGAGAATAAGGAGTAGCCGGGCTCTTTTTTTTCGAAAATATTAACTTTTTGATACTATAGATAAATATATTTATCTATTATTAAGTTTAGAATTATGTTATAATTCTATGTACAAGTAGGATTTTTTATGGAAGAAAAAAAGATTAAAGAAAAAAAGAACGAAATTAACTTAAAAAAAGAGATAGCTAATTTAATTGGTGATATTGTTAAAGAGTGCTATGGTGTTGTTGGACTTACAAAAGTAAGATCTATAAAAAACCAACTTGTTATCTTAAAAAAAGAAAATTATGTTGATGGCGTTTTAATATTTAAAAACAAAGATGGTAAATATGATATTGACGTCCATTTAATTGTCGCATATGGTGTAAAAATAAGCGAAGTTGTAAACGAAGTAAGTAAAAGAATAGCTTATGAAGCTAATAAAAAGTACGGAAACATATTTAATAAAATAAATGTTTACGTCGATGACTTACTTAATTTATAACTTATATCCAAAAAAAGGAGACTAAGAATGAAAACAATCGACGGCCAGTTATTCAAGAATATGGTTTTGAGTGCTTCAAATAACTTATATAACCATTATCCTGAAGTAGATGCATTAAATGTATTCCCTGTTCCAGATGGTGATACAGGTATGAATATGAATCTCACTTTAACAAGTGGATCCAAAGAAGTAGAAAATAGAAACGAAAACGATATTTATAGTATTGCTAAAACATTTTCTCGTGGTTTATTAATGGGTGCTAGAGGAAATAGTGGTGTTATTACTTCTCAAATTTTTAGAGGTTTTGCTCAAGCATTAGAAAATAAAAAAGAAATAAATGTTATGGAACTTTCTGAAGCATTTGTTAGTGCTGCTCAAGTTGCATATAAAGCAGTTGTTAAACCTGTTGAAGGTACAATTTTAACAGTTATTAGAGAAACTAGCGAAAATTTAGCTAAAAAAGTTAAACCTTCAATGTCTATTGAAGAAGCTTTTAAAATCGTTTTAAAAGAAGCTAAAGAATCTTTAAACAGAACTCCAAATCTTCTTCCTGTTTTAAAAGAAGTTGGTGTTGTCGATAGTGGTGGTGCTGGACTTGTTAAAATTTTAGAAGGTATGAATGCAGCTTTAAATGATGAATTTATCGAAAGAAATGAAGCTGCTGTTGTAGAGACTAAAGGTGCTGCTCAAGTCGCTGCTGATGATGAAAACAGTGAATTTGGTTATTGTACAGAATTTATTTTAAGATTAGGTCCTGCTGATAGTAAAAAAGCTTTTAATAAAAAGAGATTTACTTCAGTTTTAGGTGCTCATGGTAATAGTTTAGTCGTTGTTCAAGATGAAGATCTTGTTAAAGTTCACGTTCATACATTAGCTCCTGGTGATGTATTTAACTATGCTCAACAATTTGGTGAATTCGTTAAACTTAAATGTGAAAATATGACCGAACAACATAACGAAATCTTATTTAGTGAAAAAGGACAAGAAATGGCAGCAAGTAAACTTAAAGATGCTCCATTAGCTGCTCCTAAAATCGAAGAAAAGAAAGAAAAAGTTGAATATGCATTAATCGCTACAAGTAGTGGTAAAGGAATCGATGATTTATTCGAAGAAGTTGGTGTTGAATATATCGTTAGCGGTGGTCAAACAATGAATCCATCCACAAATGATTTTGTAGAATTAATTAAAAAGGCTAATGCTAAAACAACATATATTTTCCCAAATAACGGAAATATTATCTTAGCAGCCAACCAAGCTAAAGAAGTTTTAGAAGGAGAATATGATGTAATAGTAATTCCTACTAAAACAATTATGCAAGGTGTTGTAAGTGCGATGAACTTCAATCCTGATTTAAGTGTTAAGGACAATGAAAAAGCTTTAATTGAAGCTATTTCTACTGTTAAATCAGGTGCAGTTACTTTCTCTATTAAAGATACTGAAATCAATGGCGTAAATGTTAAAAAAGATGAATTTATGGCTATTAAAGAAAGTAAAGATATCATCTCTTCATTACCTAATAAATTCGATGCATTAAAAGATTTATTAGCTCATGAAATCGATGAAGATAGCGCAATTGTTACTATTCTTTGTGGAGAAGATATAAGCGAAGAAGAAAGAGAAGAAGTTGCTTCATTTGTTAGTGAAACATATCCTGATGTAGATGTCGATGTTAGAGATGGTAATCAACCAGTATATAGTTTCATCATTGGTGTTGAATAAAAATTAAATTAAAAATGCTCTTCTTTTAAAAGAGCATTTTTTAAAATAAAGGAGATATTTAGTTATGAAATTTGTTTTAGATATGATGGGTGGAGATAATGGTAGTAAAACTACTGTTCCTACTGTAAAAGAATATATTAAAAATAATAAAGAAGTAATTTTTTATTGTGTTGGTAATGTTGAAGAACTTAAAGAGTTAGAAGGTTTAAAAAATGTTATTATCGTTCCATCTAAAACAGTTTTAAAAATGGATGTAAATCCAATGGATGCTCTTCATCAAAATGATTCTAGTTTAAATGTAGCAATTGATACATATTTAAAAGAAGGATGCGATGCTTTAATTAGTGCAGGAAGTACTGGTGCTTTAGTTACAGAAGGCGTATTTAAAATTAAAAGATTACCTGGTATTAAAAGACCTTGTTTAGTATCTCCATTCCCTACAATTATTAAAGGAAAAAGATTTGTTTTTGCTGATGAAGGTGCAAATATTGAAAATACACCTGAAAATTTACAACAATTTGCTAGAATGTGTTCAATATATTATTCAATAGCATATAATGAAAAATCACCTAAAGTTTATTTATTAAATAATGGTACTGAAGAAGAAAAAGGTACTCAACTTTGTAAAGATACATATCAATTATTAAAGAATGATGATTCGATTAATTTCTGTGGAAATATGGAAGGTAGAGATGCTTTATTTGGTGTAGCTGATGTTTTAATTACAGATGGTTTTAGTGGTAATATCTTCTTAAAATCTACTGAAGGTGCTTGTAAAGCGATGGGAACACTTATCAAAAAAGCATTTAAAAAGAATTTATCTACTAAAATTGGTTATTTATTTGCTAAAAAAGGTTTTGATGATTTAACAAGTACAATGGATTATAAAAATGTTGGTGGAGCTTTACTTTTAGGAGTTAATGCTGTTGTTATTAAAGCTCATGGAAATAGCGATGTTCAAGGATTAACAAGTTCTATAAATCTTGCTAAAAAATTAGTAGAAGGAAATATTTTAAATAAGATTAAGGAAAATATTTAATGAAGGGTTTAACTGATTTTTATAAAAAATTTAAAATAAAACCTCATAATGAAGATCTTTATGAGATGGCTTTTACTCACTCTTCTTTTAATAGTGAAGCTAAAACTCATCATCACGATTATGAAAGACTTGAATTTATTGGAGATTCTGTTTTAGGTTTTGTTGTAGCTAGTTTACTTTTTACTCATCATAGTGAGATGAGAGAAGGTGATTTAACTAAAGCTAAAGCCGCTTTAGTTCAAACAAAATCATTAGCAAACTATGCTAAAAAATTAGGTTATTACGAATATATTAAAATTGGTCATTCATTATCTAATCAAGAATTAATGCAAAATCAATCTATTTTTGAAGATATATTTGAAGCTGTAATAGGTGCTATATATTTAGATCAAGGAATTGATTTTGCTACTAAATTTATTACAGATATATATTTAGATGATGTTATTAATTTTAATATGGATAGCATTAAAGATTATAAATCGATGTTACAAGAGATGATTCAATGCGAACATAGAGAATCTGTAACATATAAAACTGTTCAAGAAAAAGGACCTCCACATGATAGAACATTCTTTGTTGAAGTATATTTTAATAAATTATGTTTAGGAAAAGGTGTTGGTAAAACAAAAAAAGAAGCTGAACAATCTGCAGCTTGTGATGCATTAAGAAAGAAAGCGACGTTATAAGTATGGGTTTATTTAAGTTTTTAAAAGAAAAATTATTTAAGAAAAAAGAAGATAGTGAAGAAAACGCTAAAAATGAAGAATCTTTATCTAGATATGATAAAGGTATGGAAAAATCAAGAAAAGAATTTTCTTCTAAATTAGACGCATTAACAAAAAGATATAAGACTGTTAATGAAGACTATTTTAATGAACTTGAAGAAATATTAATCGAAGCTGATTGCGGTGTTTCTTTTGCTTTGGATATTATTGATGAATTATTAAATGAATCTAAAGAAAAAGGAATAGATGATCCTAAAACAATTAACGAAGAATTAGTAGATAAAATGTTTTTAAATTACCTTCATGAAGGAGATGATATTAAAAATGAAATTGATTTTTCATCTACTCCAAAAGTTTTAATTGTAATGGGAGTAAATGGAGTAGGAAAAACTACATCAATTGCAAAACTTGCATATAGATATAAAAATCAAGGTAAAAAGATTGTTTTAGTAGCAGCAGACACTTTTAGAGCTGGAGCAAAAGAACAATTAACTATATGGGCTGATAGATTAGGAATAGATATCGTTACTGGTAATGATAATGAAGATCCTGCTTCAGTCGCTTATAAAGGTGTAGTATATGGAAAAGAACATAATGATGATTTAATTATTATCGATACAGCTGGAAGACTTCAAAATAAACAATCATTAATGGATGAACTTAAAAAGATAACTAAAGTTATTAAAAAAGAAAATGATAACCCTATTGAATCTTTTTTAATTATAGATGCTACAACTGGACAAAATGGAGTTTTACAAGCTAAAGCTTTTAAAGAATTAACAGATATTACTGGTATTGTTATCACTAAAATGGATGGTACAAGTAAAGGTGGTATCATTTTAGCTATTAGACAAGAATTAGGTATCCCAGTAAGATTTATCGGATTAGGTGAAAAGATGGAAGATCTTGAAGAATTTGATCTTGATAAATATTTATATGGATTATGTAGTGGACTTATAAAAGATGAATAAAATTGAAGAATTTGACTACATTAATAACTTATATTCTATCTATAAGAATCTTTTAACTGATAAACAACAAAAAGTTATAGAAAACTATTATGTTTATAATCTTTCTTTAGGGGAAATAGCTACTACAATTAATATTTCTCGTAGTGCAGTTAATGATACTTTAACACACGCAAAAGAAAATTTATTAGATTATGAAGAAAAGCTTGGTTTATTTAAAAAAGAAAATCAAGTTAAAGAAATATTAGAAAAGAATAAAGTAAATAAAAAAGTAATAGAAGAAGTATTGGAGGTGATTTAACAATGGCATTTGAAGCATTACAAGATAAATTTAGTAGAATTATTAAAAATATTAAAGGCGAAGCTAGATTAACTGAAAAAAATATGGATGATATGCTTAAAGAAGTCCGTATCGCTCTTTTAGAAGCTGATGTTAACTATAAAGTTGTTAAAACATTCGTCCAAGATGTTAAAGAAAAAGCTATTGGTCAAGATGTTTATACTAAATTAAATCCTAGTGAAATGGTTGTTAAAATCGTTAAAGATGAATTAGTAGAACTTTTAGGTAGTGATAATGTTGAATTACATTACAATAAAAACAAACCTACAGTTATCATGCTTGTCGGTCTTCAAGGAAGTGGTAAAACTACAACAGCTGCAAAACTTGCTTATTTAATGAAAAATAAATTAAATAAAAAAGTATTAATGGCTGCATGTGATGTTTATAGACCTGCTGCTATTGAGCAATTAGCCCAATTAGCAAAGAAAATCGATGTAGACCTTGTAAATATGGGAGATAAAGAAAATCCTGTTAATATAGCCTTAAAAGCTAAAGAAAAAGCATTTAATGATCATTATGATGTTTTACTTATCGATACTGCAGGTCGTCTTCAAATCGATGAACCTTTAATGGAAGAATTAAAAAATATTAAAAGAGAAGTTGGACCTGATGAAATATTACTCTTAACTGATGCTTTAGCAGGTCAAGATACCGTTAATGTTGCTAAAGTATTTAATGATACTTTAGGTTTAACTGGTGATATCATGTCTAAAATGGATGGTGATTCTAGAGGTGGTGCAGCATTAAGTATTAGTTATGTTACAGGTGTCCCTATTAAATTTATAGGTACTGGTGAAAAGATTTCAGATTTATCTATTTTTTATCCTGAAAGAATGGCTGAAAGAATTTTAGGTATGGGTGATGTTTTAACTCTTATCGATAAAGTTCAAGAAAATATTGATGAAAAAGAAGCTAAAAAAGCTGTTAATAAAATGATGGATGGTCGTTTTACTTTAATGGATATGTTAAATCAAATGAAACAAGTTAAAAAGATGGGTAGTTTAAAATCTATTTTAAAACTTATTCCAGGTGCTCCAAAAATTAGTGATGAACAATTCCAAATGGTAGAAGATGAGATGAAAAATATAGAAGTTATTATTAACTCTATGACTCCTGAAGAAAGAGAAAATCCTGAAATATTAAAGAATAGTAGAAAATGTCGTATAGCAAAAGGTTGTGGTAAAACTAATGCTGATATAAATAGAATGCTTAAAAAATATGAAGAGATGAAAAAACAAATGAAACAACTTAAAAACTATAAAGGAGGAAAACTTCCTAGTGGTTTTTAGTAAATTTATAACCTTTTTCAATTGCTTCTAATTCTTTTTTTGAATATGAATTAGATTCAAATTCATCTAATAATTTTAAATCTTTTTTAGTTAATTTTAATTTATTGAATAAATCAGGTCTATATTTTTTTGTGTATCCTAAAGACATTTTATAGTGATAATTATCAATAACAGTATGATTTCCTGAATATAATAATTCAGGTACTTTATCACCATTAAAATCATATGGTTCAGTATATTGAGGATATTCTACTAATTCATTGTTAAATGTTTCTTCCTTAATAGATTCAGAATTTATAACTCCATCAACAAGTCTAGAAATAGCGTCTATTAAAATAAAAGATGCAGTTTCTCCTCCAGTTAAAATATAATCTCCGACTGAAACTTCTCTATCGAAATATTTATAAACTCTTTCATCAATCCCTTCATAATGACCACATAAAATTACAATTTCACTATGATTTACCATCTCTTTTGCCATTTCTTGATTAAAAGTTTTGCCTCTAGGAGACATAATTAATTTTAAACTAGAAGAAGTAGAATTAGCTTTTAAAGCATCAACTATTGGTTGAGCTTTCATAATTAAACCAGCTCCACCACCAATTGGAGGAGTATCAGTTCTTTTATTTTTATCTAATGTATAATCTCTTAAATTTACAATGTTTACTTCGATAAGTTTTTTATCTATTGCTCTAGCTATAATTGAGTTAGTTAAAAAACCATCATACATTGAAGGAAAAGTAGTTAAAATAGTGAATTTCATAATAATCCTTCTATAACATGTATAACGATATATTTATCTTTTATATTTACTTCTTTAATAAAGAAATCGTTAAAAGGAACATATGAAAATTTATCATTATTTAATTTGATTTTTAATGTAATTTGAGCAGGAAATTCTTCAATATCATCTACATTTCCTATCTCTTTTTTATTTTCGTCTAATATTTTAAGACCTTTTAAATCACTAAAATAATATGTATTTTCGTCTAATACTTTATCATCTTTTAAAGCAAAAATATCTTTATTTTTAAGTGATTCAACACTTGTTAAATCATTATATTCATTAAATTTAATAGAATCGAATTTAGAATCTTTAATATGATGTTCTTTAACTGTTACTTCTTTATATTCTTCATCTATTAAAATATATAATTTATTTCCTTTTTTATATCTAATTTCTGGAAAAGAAGTAGTCGAAAAAATCTTAATTTCCCCTTGTAATCCTATTGGTTTAACGATTCTTGCTACTCTTAAATATTCCATAAATTAAACATAAAAAAGGAAGTAAAACTTCCTATTTTTCTTCCTTATCTTGATCAAAAGATTCAAATTTTAAACTGATTCTTTTGCTTTCAAGTTTACCAGCGATAGATAAAATATCTCTTAATGCATTTGCAACACATCCTTTTTTGCCGATTAAACGAGCACAATCTTCGTTTTCTGCGCAAACTAAGAATGTTAAATGTTTTTCATCATCATTTGGTAATTCTCTAATAAGAATTGAATCAGGTTTACTAACGATTGGATCAATAAGTGTATGAATTAATGTTACATAATCCATAAATTATTCTCCTTTTTTAGCTTTTTCAAATATATCTTTTTCTTTTAATAAAGCTTTAACTGTATCGCTTGGTTGAGCACCTAATTTTAACCATTTAACAGCGATTTCTTCTTTTAAAACGACACCATCTTTAATTCCTTTTTTAGGATCGTATGTACCGATTTGTTCAAGGTATCTACCATCTTTTGAATATCTTGAATCAGCTGCAACAATTCTATAGAAAGGAAGTTCATGTCTTCCAGCTCTAGCTAATCTAATTTTTACTGCCATAACTAATCTCCTTTTCTAACCTTGATTATTATATAAAACTAAATAATGTGTGTCAAGTATTTTTACTAAACACATTAAATTTAAAAAAATATTAAATTATGTTGACTTATAATTATTAAAATTATAAAATAAAGAAGCATCAAAAATGATGATACGGACGGTCCGCTTTAATTAGTCACATTATATGAACGTCAAGAGAACGATTTATGAAAGGGGAATGCTTATGGATAAAAATTTAGCTAAAAAAGTAACTGCTTCCCAACTTAGAACTGATTTACCAGAATTTAAAAGTGGTGATACTGTAAAAGTATCAGTTAAAATCACTGAAAATGGAAAATCAAGAATTCAAATCTTTGAAGGTGTTGTCATCTCACGTAGAGGTGGTGGAATTGCTGAAACCTTCGTTGTTAGAAAGATGAGTGGTAGTATTGGTGTTGAAAGAATTTTCCCAGTACAATCACCTAACGTTGTAAGTGTACAAGTAGTTAAAAAAGGTAAAGTTAGAAGAAATAAAATTCACTATATCCGCTCAAGAAGTGGTAAAGCTGCTAGAATTAAACAAGTTTTATAGTTTAATTCAATATATTAATTATTATTTAGTGACTATAGGTAGGAGTAAATCTCCTACCTTTTATTTTGTTAAAAAAGAATGTAAAATTTAATCTATGGAAAATAGTAAAAAGAATATACATTGGTTCCCTGGTCACATGAAAAAAGCTAGTGATAAAATTAGTGAAAAACTAAAACTAGTTGATTTTGTTATATGTTTAATAGATGCTAGAGCTCCTAAATCTACTTTTAATAAATATTTAATTAATTTAACAAAAGATAAAAAGAAGCTTTATATATTAAATAAATTAGATTTAAGTGATGAAAATATTACTAAATCTTGGATTGATAAATTAAATAGTGAAGGAAATAGAGCTGTTGCTATTTCTTTACAAGATAAAAATGCTAAAAAAGATATCTTTAAAGCTATAGATGTTTTTATTAAAGAAAAAAATGAAAAAATGTTAGCTAAAGGTATTAAAAAAACTACATGTAGAGCGATGGTTATAGGTATTCCAAATGTTGGTAAATCTACTTTTATTAATATCTTATTAGGCAGAAATCAAATGAAAGCTGCTAATACTCCTGGATTTACTAAAGCTGTAAGTTGGGCAAAGATTTCTGATTCTTTTGAAATTATGGATACTCCTGGTATTCTTGAACCTAAATTCGAAACAAAAGAACAATCTATTAATTTAGCTTTAATTGGGGCTATTAAAGATTTGATATTACCAACTGAAGAATTAGCTTTTTATTGTTTAAACTTTTTAAGAGATAATTATAAAAAAGAAGTGGAAAATCGTTATGATTTTAAATTTGATAATGTTCAAAATGAGATTGAAGTATTTAGTTTAATCGCGTCAAAAAGAGGATATTTAAAATCTAAAAATGAACCTGATATAGATAAAGCTGAATTTGTGTTTTTAAATGAATTTAAAAATGGATTAATCTGTAAATTTAGTTTGGAAAAGATTTAAATTATGTTGCATGAAGAAGAACAATATTATAGTGATAAAATAGTTTATATTGCTGGATGTGATGAAGCTGGAAGAGGTCCTTTATGCGGTCCTGTTGTTGCAGGAGCTTGCATTCTTCCTAAAGATTTTAATTTAGAAATTATTAATGATTCTAAAAAATTAAGTGAAAAGAAAAGAGAAGAAGCTTTTAAATTGATTAAAGAAAACGCTATTGCTTATGGAATTGGAGTGGTTTCTAGTACTGAAATTGATCAAATCAATATATATGAAGCAAGTAGAAAAGCGATGTTATTAGCACTTCAAGACATGAATCATCAAATAGATTTAATTTTAACTGATGCTATGCCTTTAAAATTTAATGATTTAAAAGCCATAGCTATTATTAAAGGTGATGCTAAAAGTAAAAATATAGCTGCAGCTTCAATTATCGCTAAAGTAACAAGAGATAAGATGATGGAAGAATATGATAAACAATATCCTCAATATGATTTAAAACATAATAAAGGGTATGGTACAAAAAAACATTTAGAAGCTTTAGATAAATATGGACCTATTAAAGGTTTTCATAGATTCACATATGCTCCAGTTTTTGAAGCATATAATAAAGATATGAAATTAGATATATAAAAAATCGACACATATTAACGTCTTGTATTATAGGAGGATGTTGATATGAAATCAAAAGATTTATTGTTATATTTAGCAATTAAAAATAATGGTGATTGGGATGCCATTTATCGTTTTATTAAGGATAAAAAACAGTTAAATAAAGAGGAAATGGCTGAAACTATTAAGGATTATAAAGGTGATTTTATTTGTTTAACTGATGAAAATTATCCTGAAATTTTAAAAACCACTTATAAACCGCCATTTATTTTATTTTATAAAGGAGATATTTCTTTATTAAATACAGAAAGAAAAAACATGCTTTCAGTAATTGGAAGTAGAAATTGTTCAACGTACGCTAAAGAGATGACAGATAAAATTATTAATGAATTACCTGAAAATATATGTGTTATTTCAGGCATGGCTAAAGGGATTGATGGTATTGCTCATGAAGCTGCTATTAAAAGCAAAAAGAAAACTATTGCTGTTTTAGGAGGAGGTTTAAATAATATTTATCCTAAAGAAAATACTAATTTATTTAATAGTATTGTTGAAAATGGTGGATTAATTATTAGTGAATATCCTGGAAATTGTGAACCTAAAAAAGAGAATTTCTTATTTAGAAATAGATTAATCGCTACATTATGTAAGGCTTTATTTGTTGCAGAAAGCTATGGAAGAAGCGGCTCTTCATCTACTGTATGTTGTGCACTTCAAGAGAATAGGGATATATGTTGTTTACCATTTAAAGCAGATGAAAATAGTAATTGCAATAAATTTATTAAAGATGGAGCTTATATGGTTGAATGTGCAAATGA
>CAVDQJ010000097.1:0-2568 GCA_963611005.1 bacterium
GAATGTAATAGTATCTACATAAGGTAAAGAATTATCTACAACATCTTTATCTTCTACAGTCCAAACATTAATGATATGTTTTTTATAATATCTTTTAACTTTATTCATTTTTAAAAATGTATATTGTAAATCTACTCCTTCAAAGAAATGTCTAAACATATATACATATTCATGTTTATTATCGTTAGCTACTAATAATTGTCTTACTATACCAAATTTTTTAAATGGTAATAATGCTCTAGGATCAAAAGATATAAGCATATATTTACTTTTATCTTTAATATCTTTTAATTCTTCTTTTAATTTATTAGCTAATGGTTTGTAATTACCTTTATATACTTTTAATTCAATTACTAATGGTACTTGTTCATTGATTAAAGATAATACTTCTTGTAATGTAGGAATAAATTCTCCATCTAATAATTTATAATTCTCTTTTAATTCTTTTATAGTTAAAGATTCTACTATTCCATCTTTTCCTGTAACTCTTGATAATGTTGAATCATGAATTACTACTAATTTATTATCTTTTGTTAAATGTACATCTAATTCTATTGCCATATCATTATCAATAGCATTTTTAAATGCATTTAACCCATTTTCAGTATCTTTTTCATTATGATATCCTCTATGACAAATACCATAAAAAAATCTAGGGTCTAACTTATTTTTTAAATCTTCTTTTTTCATTTTAATCCTCTTGATCAAAAGCTTCTAATCCTTTAGAAACTTTAACTTTATTTATTTTAACATTTTTAACAAACATAAATACTCCAGTAGAAATTGCTAAACAAATAAATGCATAAACTGGAAGAATACTAAAGTTAAAATTAGGAACTAATAATAATGAACCTAAAGCGATAGGTGTAATTGTTTGACTTGCCATACTTGAAGCATAGTAATAACCTGTAAATGCACCAATCTTTTTAGATGAGCAAAGTTCAACAACCATTGGGAAGGAATTAACATGAACTAATGACATACCAAATCCTTTAAAGAACCAAATAACATAAATTACCCAAGGGAATGTACCACTTCCAGCAGCACCTTTTAAGAATGTAAATGTAGCGATCATCCAGAATAAATAACTTGCTAACGCTAATGATAAACCACTAACAACAGTCCATTTTCTACCAATCTTTTCAGCAATAATTCCTCCAAGAGCAAAACCAACACAGCTTCCAATACCACCAACAATAGTATTAATCATATTAGAACTACTACTTGCACCTAAATGATAAATTGTATAGTTACCCATAAAAGTAGATATACCATTATCAGCCATAAACCAGAAGAATTCAGCGATAAGAATTAAAAATAACATTGTTTTATTAGCTTTACTCATTGGTGTATCATCATCAATTTTTGTTTCAACAGCAGCTAATTCTTCACCTCTTCTCATCTCATCTTGCATTTCTTCTTCAATCTTATTTTCTTTAATGCAGAAGAATAAAACTAAAGCAGAAATAATCATTAAAACAGATGCTAATAAGAAAGGAATTTCAATTGCCCAAATGTTTTTATATTGCCAACTATCAGTATTTTTTGTACCTAAATATTGACTTAAAACAAAGAAAATACCAACGACAGTAGCACATGCTCCACCAACATAACCCATGATATTGATAATACCATTAGCCTTACTTCTTAATGGTTTAGGTGTCATATCAGGCATTAAAGCAACTGCAGGATTTCTATACATCATCATGAAACAAACAACAATAAACATCATGATTAATGTACCAACTAAATTATTATAATGGAAAAATAAAGGAATAAATGGGAATGCTACAGCACATACAAATGTACCTACTAAAATAAAAGGCATTCTCTTACCAATTTTAGTATGTGTTCTATCTGATATTTTACCAAATATAGGTAAAAGGATTAATGCAGCTAAATTATCCATAGCCATCATAATACCAACCAGATATTGAACTTCTTTTTCGCTCGATCCAGGAATAGCATTTTTAAACAACTCAGTTAAAAATGTTGGGCACCATGAATCATAAACTTGCCACAACAAAAGAATACCAAAAAAAGCAAATCCAATTATAAACGTTCTTTTTAGATTTAACTTTAAAGGTTTTTCGGCTTGATTTTGATCAGTCATAAAACTTCTCCTTTAAAAATATTTTTTTACTTTATATAAATAATAATATTTTTATTCAGTAAAATCCATAAAACAATTTAACTTTAATAAAATTATAATACTTAATCTTTAAATAAGGTTTCTACTGAATCAATTAAATCATCTAATGAATCAATTTTATATTGATCATCTTCTATAATACCAAATCCATAATTAGCATGAATAAACTTTACTCCTGCTTTATTACTTTCATTTTTATCTTTTAAAGTATCTCCAACATAAATAACATCATCTATATTTTCTTTTTCTTTTAATAACTTAATATTTTGCCATTTATCTAATTTAGTATCTCCAGCACAAAGATGCCCTTTAAAATATTTATGCATATTACAAGATTCAATATAATTTTCAATATATCCACAATCAGAATTAGAAACAACATATAATGGATATTTTTTCATTAATTCAAATAGTAC
>CAVDQJ010000098.1:0-3768 GCA_963611005.1 bacterium
GATATAAAGAATTAGGTAATAATTTTGAAGTATTATTAAAAAGAGATGACAAAACATATGGTTTTTTCAATATTCCGACTTTAGAAGATATCATGGTTATGTTTACAAAAGGTAAGACTTTATGAAGGGTTTATTATTAAAAGAATTTTATAATCTTAAATTTTATGGACTCATTTATTATTTAATTGATATTGTAGTCTTTATATTTTTTGCTGTAGCTACATTTTATGGTATTAAAACAATAGATCCTAATAAAACATTATCATGTACTGAGGCTATGGGTTTATTGTTTACTAATAGTGTTGCTAGCGTAGCTTATTTATTGTTCTTTCCATCGTTTTTATTAAACATAAGTTATGAAATTGATGAAAAAAATAATGTAACAAAATTTTTAATAGGAACAGGTGTAAGTAAAGGTGATATTGTAAGAAGTAAATTAATTGTTGGATTTGCTTCATATGCTTTACCATTTTTATTGTTAATTTTTATTTCATTTACACCTTTACTTAGTGCAGATATTGGAAGATATTTTGGAGTAGAAAAGATTGTTGGTGTCTTTTTAATATTTTTATCTTCATGTTTATTAAATATCGCTGTTGTTTTAGCCTTAATTTGTTATTTAGATTTTGTAAAAGCAAGATTTATTTCAACATTTTTAACAATAATAATTATAGGAATTGAAATAGGCATGTATTCGATCGTTTTATTTTATGATACTCCTACATTGAATATGCCTACATATGCAATTTATATATTTTCAGGGTTATTTTTTATAATATTTTGTTCAATTTCGATTACATTATATTTACTAAGTCTTAAAAAATACGAATCCAAAGAATTTTAATTATTTATATACAATTTTAATTGTATATCTTTAAAACAAAATAATAATTAGATATAATTTAAGTATTATGAGATCAAATGGAATATTATGTGCTTTATCAAGTTTACCAAGTGAATATGGTATCGGTTCTTTTGGTAAGGAAGCCTTCGAGTTTATCGATTTATTAAAACAAGCAGATATCAAAATTTGGCAATTATTGCCTTTAAACCCTACCGGTTTTGGAAATTCACCTTATCAATCATCATCAGGAAAGGCTATTGATCCAATTTATGTTGACTTAGATGATTTGTATAAGAAGAAATTAATTTCTAAACCTAGAAAATACAATGCTAAATCAGATTGTGTTGATTACATTGGATGTAGAGCTTTAAAAAATAAGTATTTAAAGATTGCTTTTAAAAATCAAAAAGATACAAATACAAAGAAATTTAAAGATTTCTTAAAAGATAATAATTGGTGTATTGCTTATGCTGAATTTAATGCATTAACTGATAAAAATAAAGGCAAACCTTGGTATGAATGGAAAAATAAGGAAAAATTAGCTTTTTATAATGGCTATGATTTTTCTAAATTAGAAAAAAAGATTTTATATTATGAATGGGTTCAATTTGTTTTATATCAAGAATTTTTTGCATTAGTCGAATACGCTAATAAAAATGGCGTTAAATTTATGGGTGATATTCCATTTTATGTTGGTGATAATAGTAGTGATGTTTGGGCTAGCCAAGATGATTTTATGTTAGAAAAAGACGGAAAACCTTCATTTATTGCTGGTTGTCCACCAGATTTTTTCTCAGCTACAGGTCAAAGATGGGGTAACCCTATTTATGATTGGGAATTTATGAAGAGTGATGGATTTACATTCTGGTTAAACAGAATTAAATTTACTTCAAAATTATTCTCATATGTTAGAGTCGATCATTTTAGAGCATTTGATTCATATTATTCAATCCCTTCAAGTTGTCCTACAGCAGAAATTGGTGAATGGAAATTCGCTTATG
Organism: bacterium; assembly: GCA_963611005.1. GTDB lineage: Bacteria > Bacillota_I > Bacilli_A > RFN20 > CAG-826 > Onthovivens. The sequence continues at coordinate 1,846 of CAVDQJ010000098.1, forward strand.
GTGATGAAATATTTGCTAAATTAAAAGAGATGAATTTAGATAGTGAAATCGTTGCAGAAGATTTAGGTGATTTATTCCCTTCAGTTTTAGTATTAAGAGATAAATATAACTTAAAAGGTATGAATATCATTGAATTTAATATCTTTAATTCTTTATTCGAAGAAACTGAAAACCAAATTATTTATACAGGAACTCATGATAACGAAACAATTATGGGTTGGTATAAAGGTTTAAATAATGAACAAAAAGAACAACTTAAAGTCATTATGAGACTTAAGGGAATAAGTGTTAAAAAGACAAATAGAAAATTTATTGAATATGCATATGCTTCTAAAGCTGATTATGCAATTATTCCAATTCAAGATTTCTTAGGTTTAAACAATAAGGCAAGATTAAATACTCCTGGAATTTTATCTGATAAAAACTGGGCATTTAAGTTAATAAATCATAAAGATTTTATAAAAGAAATCCCTTATATTAAGTCAGTTATTAATAAATATAGTCGTTAATTATGATAAAAGTTTGTTTAGTATCTTTAGGATGCGTTAAAAACCTTGTTGATAGTGAAGCCATTTTAGCTTTATTTAGAAATGGTGAATTTTTGATTACAAATAATCCAAAAGAAAGTGATGTTATAATCATTAATACTTGTGGTTTTATAAATGATGCAAAAGTTGAAGGAATTCAAACTATTTTAAATATGCTTCAATATAAAAAGAAAATGGTAGTAACGGGTTGTTTAGTTGAAAGATATTATGATGAACTTAAAAAAGAAATTCCTGAAGTAGATTTATGGGTTAAATTTTCTGATGAATATAAAAATCTACCTGAAAAGATAGGTGAATTATTAAATTTAGATATTAAATTACCTGAAATAGATTTTAATAAAAGAGTATTGTCTACTAACTCATATACAGCATATTTAAAAATAAGTGAAGGATGTGATAATTTCTGTTCATTTTGTTCTATCCCTTATATTAGAGGTAGATTTATCTCTTATCCAATGGAAGAGTTAGTAAATTATACAAAAGAGATAGTAAAACAAGGTGTTAAAGAAATTGTTGTTATTGGTCAAGATCCAACAAGTTATGGCAAAGATTTAAAAAATGGTGAAACATTAGTTAAATTATTAAAAGAATTAGATAAAATTGAAGGATTAGAATTTATTAGATGTTTATATTTATATCCTGATGGAATAAATGATGAATTACTAGATTTATATGCAACTAGCAAGAAATTCCCTCATTATTTTGATATACCTATTCAACATGCTTCTAATAAAATTTTAAAGAAGATGAATAGAAAACATAATAAACAAGATGTTATAGATATCTATAATAAAATCAAAACAAAGATGCCTGATGCTGTTTTAAGAACAACTTTAATTGTAGGTTTCCCAGGTGAAACTAAAAAAGATTTTGAAGAATTAGAACAATTTATTAATGATTATCCATTCAATCATTTAGGTGTATTTACATATTCAAAAGAAGAAGGAACTGTAGCTAGTAAAATGACTAATCAAGTGCCTCAAAAAATAAAAGAAGAAAGAAAAGATATTATTATGTCTATGCAATCTGATATATCTTATAAAATGAATAAAGAGTTAATTGGTAATGAATATAAAGGTATTATTATTGGAAAAGATAAAAATGAATATCTTGTAAGATGTGATTATAATTCTCCAGATGATATAGATGGAAATGTATATTTAAAAACCGATAAAAAACATGAGTTAGGTGATACTGTAAGCTTTACAATTACACATGCTTTTGTTTATGATTTGTTTGCTTTAGAATTATAAGAATTGTATTGTATTTAAATTAAATATATATTAAAATCTTAAAGCAAATATAAATGCCCCTTTAGTTAATCGGTATAACGGATCCATGGTAAGGATCTATGCGTAGTTCGACTCTGCGAAGG